>JAVEWL010000372.1:0-5884 GCA_034004565.1 FCB group bacterium
CCACCCAGGGCGGGTTTCCAAACACGGGAACCCGCCCTGTTTGACTTTCCTGCCTCACGGTGGATGCCTTGATGCGAAGTGAAGTAGCATTGTCGAGCGAGGAGGTGCCACGATGAATGCAAACGCACAACGGACATCATCGAAAGAGAGGCCCTCCGGAACCCCTGGAGAAGATTCGAGATCCTGAGAACCCGCGAGGCGATCTATGTGGCCCAGAAAAATCTGTTTAAGACGCATCGGTCTCGTCGAAGGGTGAGTGCCACCAGGCATTTGTGGCGAAAGAGATAGCGCCGCGAAAACTCCATGCTTGATTTTCGTATCTTCGAACCGCACGATACTCTCATTACAAATCATGACGGTTCAATTATAACTTGGGATTTGTTGAGGGGCGCTGGAGGTTACCCAGGCCCCCTTTCGATACTGCGTGCGAGAATGAGCGAGGCCGCGGTCTTTATGATGCTAAGGAGTATGGGAACAATGCAGAAGCGTGCGGTTCAACTGAAACTGTTGCCCGAAATGAGCGGCTTCAGGCACGCCAGCAAACAGAGTGGTCAATTCTCGACATTGGATCTTTTCTGCGGCGCAGGCGGAATTACTGAGGGATTCCGTCAAAGTGGATACACATGCCTGTATGGAAACGATTGCATGAAGGAAGCGATCGAGACCTTTGCCTGGAACCACCCGGATGCTTGGAGTGATGAAAGAGATATTGAAGATGTCGATCCCATGGAGGTCCGGCAGCGGCTTGGTTTGGAGAAAGGCGCTTTGGATGTGCTTGTTGGCGGACCGCCATGCCAAGGCTTTTCGATTAATGCTCCGGATCGCTTCCTGCAAGATCCTCGGAATAGGCTGTTCAAAGATTACGTGCGTTTCCTTGAGGAGTTTGAGCCCAAGACGTTTCTGTTTGAAAATGTCCCTGGTCTGCTTTCACTGGGGGACGGCAAGGTGTTTCGTCAAATATTGATGGAATTCAAGCGCCTTGGCTACTGCGTAACTGAGAAGATCCTTTTTGCGGCTCACTACGGCGTGCCTCAGGAACGATGGAGGCTCATCCTATTGGGTTCTCGGCTTTCTCAGATTCCGATGCCCGAGCCGACACATTCTGCGGGAGGCCGTGCAAATTTCCGTGGCGGCACAACGCTTACATTCCGCTTGGACGAAGAGGCTCGCAGCCGCTTGCTTCCTTTCGTATCTGTGGGTCAGGCAATTGGAGATCTGCCACGCCTAGAGATGGGAGAGGGAGCGGAAATTGTCGGCTACACCTCGGAAGCTCATAGTGATTATGCAGTGATGATGCGAAACCCGGACGGAGTCACCTTTAACCATTACGCCGCTAAGCTTTCAAAGCAAAATATAGAACGAATGAAGCATGTGAAGCCTGGTGGTTCGTGGCGAGATATCCCGCTTATGCTCCTACCGAAAGGTATGCAGAGGGCGAGAAAATCGGATCACACAAAACGGTATGGGCGGCTGCGAAATGATGGGCTTGCGGGGACAGTAATGACAAAATGTGATCCTCATTGGGGCAGTGTGTTTCTTCCTGACCAGCAACGGTCACTAACAGCACGCGAAGCCGCACGATTTCAATCATTCCCAGACAACTACAGGTTTTTTGGGCCACGCGTCTCTCAGTATGAGCAAATCGGAAATGCGGTCCCGGTACTCATGGCGAAAGTCATTGCCATGCAGATTTCCAAGCATTTGGAAGACCACGGAGTGACCGGGATAACGCACACTAAGGTTGCTCATGGCTAGTAGTATCATCGAGCTATTTGGATACGCACCGGACGACCCCTCGCCTGCCGCTAGAGAAGCAAGGCATACAAGGCGGTGCCCGTTTCTGGGCAAGCAATGTATAAAGACCTTCAATGATGGTGAGATCAGCGGTGTCTGTACGTTGCAATCGGTAAGCGGCCTGAAGGTCATATGTTGCCCTATTAGGCTTTATGCGGACGATTACGCCGTCCTGAAGGACGTAACCGAAATAGCCTTTGGGAAGAGCATTCCTTTAGTGCCTGCGAATGAGATAACAAAGCACACGGGCGAGTGCATAGCGGTATTTGGAAAAGGATGGGGTAAGGAACTGAGACTTCCCAATCGCGGTAAGAGCGGGGGGTACTTCGTAGATTGGGTTCTAGCGCGTATTGGCATCGCCGGTGACCTTTTGGATTTTGTGGCTGTTGAGGTGCAGTCTATCGATACGACAGGCAGTTATCGCTCAGAACGTGATTGCTGTATGGAGGAAAGGGTCTTTACCGGAAAGACTAAGGCGGGGTTTAACTGGGAAAACGTAAACAAGAGAATTCTTCCACAGATAATCTACAAAGGACATGTGCTTCGACAAGAACCCTTATGCCAGAAGGGTTTGTTCTTTGTATGCCCTACACCGGTCTACGCAAAGATTAGTGAGCGTCTAGGTGGCGGATTGCGGCCATATCCAATCCAGCCAGGGACACTCACCATAATATGGTATGACGTAGAAGAGTCTGCATCGATAGGTGCATCACGCCCGCTCATCAAAGAAGGCAAAGCCACCACAACCATTGACCAGGTGGCGTTGGCTTTCACCTCGCCCAGCAATTTGCCTCCAGCTCAAGTGTACGAAAACGCCATCCGGGCGATCTTGGAGAAGGGGAGTGGATCGTAGCGCAAATATGCGCGCCATCCGGAGTGAAGGCACCGATCCCGAGATGGAGGTTCGCCGCCGGGTCCATGCAATGGGATACAGGTATCGTCTTCATTCGAAGAAGCTACCTGGTAAACCAGACTTGGTTTTTGCTGGCCGCCGAAAGGTTGTCTTTGTGCACGGATGCTTTTGGCATCATCATTCGGATTCCCACTGCCCTGATGGCCATATGCCTAGATCTAACCTTGGGTACTGGAAAGAAAAGCTTAAGCGTAATGTGGAACGAGACGCGCGTAACATTGCACTTCTGGAGTCGGACGGCTGGGATGTAATGGTCATCTGGGAGTGCGAAATCAAGGATCTTGCGCGATTGACGTCTCGGCTATCAACTTTCCTGGGGTAGGAACATCCTTGACTCGAAGGAGCATAACCGCAAATGGCAGATTCGGGGATTGAGAGTGCGCTTCTTCACTCGTAATGGTCAATTGGGGAAATGGGATCACGGATCGAGCGCGCAACGAAACGGCGCCGCAGGGGGAGATTGTCCTTTATCAGACGGCCGATGCGCGGACGCGGGTGGAATGCCGGTCTGCTGACGAGTTGAGTCGATTTGGCTGACGCAACGGCTAATGGGGGAGTTGTTTCAGAATTCGATTTCCAGCATCAACCAGCACCTCAAGGCTGTCTTCGAAGAGGGGGGACTGTCTCCTGAGCGAACTGTAAAGAAATGCTTTATAGTTCTAGCTGAGGGCGCATGAGCTTTTCGCGCCAAGCGGATTACTACAACCTCGATGCCGTCCCGCTCTTCACTCGTCGCACGTGGAAACGAGGGAGAATGGGGGAAGTAGCTGCGAATTGCGAGTGAGGGAGTGGGGATGAAGAGGGATGAGAACCTGCCGGCGCGGCGTGAGTCGCCTTCGGATTTTCTGATCTACCAGACGGAAGGCGGAGCGACCAAGATTGAGGTTCGCCTGGAGGATGAGACGGTCTGGCTGACGCAGCGGCTCATGGCGGAGTTGTTTCAGAAAGACGTGCGCACCGTAAATGACCACATTGCAAATGTTTACGAGGAGGGCGAACTTTCTCCTGAGTCAACTATCCGGAAATACCGGATAGTTCAGAGGGAAGGTGACTGCATGGTCAAGGGTCTTGTACGGAGAGAAGATAATTGCGAATTACGAATGACGAATTCGGAGGATTGAGAGTGCAATTCTTTCATTCGTAATTGGACATTTGTAATTGTTCAATTGGGGAGGTTAGATGACGGATCGAGAGCGCAACGAACCGGTGCCGCAGGGGGAGATTGTTCTTTATCAGACGGCCGATGGGCGGACGCGGGTGGAGTGCCGGTTTGCGGATGAGTCTATTTGGCTGACGCAACGGCTGATGGCGGAGTTGTTCCAAGTTGGAGTGAATACTATTAATTACCACCTCAAGGAGATCTTTGAGGAGGGAGAATTGGTGCCTGAGGCAACTATTCGACAATATCGAATAGTTCAACTTGAGGGTACCAGGGAAGTTTCACGCGAGGTTGAGCATTATAACCTTGATGCCGTTCTGGCGGTGGGGTATCGGGTTCGGTCGGCTCGGGGGACGGCGTTTCGGCAGTGGGCTACGGCTCGGTTGGGCGAGTATTTGCTTAAGGGATTTGCGCTGGACGATGAGCGCTTGAAGAATCCGCCGGGGCCGGGGGTGCCGGACTATTTCGATGAGATGCTGGAGCGGATCCGGGATATCCGGTCGAGCGAGCGGCGGATGTATTTGCAGGTGCGGAATGTGTTGGCGTTGGCGGCGGACTATGACCCTTCGGACGAGGAGACGCAGCACTTTTTCCAGGTTGTTCAGAACAAGCTGCATTTTGCCGCGACGGGTAAGACGGCGCCGGAGTTGATTGTTGAGCGGGCGGACCATACGAAGCCGAACATGAACCTGAGCACTTGGAAGGGGCAAGTTGTTCGCAAGGGCGATGTGACGGTTGCGAAGAATTACCTGCACGAGGATGAAATCGCGGAGTTGAACCGGATTGTGGTGATGTTTCTGGATTTCGCCGAGGACCAGGCGCGACGTCGTCGGCAGGTGTTCGTGCGGGATTGGCGGGAACGGTTGGATGATTTCCTGCGGTTTAACGAGCGCGAGGTTTTGCCGGGGTTGGGGCATGTTTCGCGGGAGGAAGCGGACCGGCGGGCGGTGGAAGAGTACGAGCTGTTTCATCGGCGGCGTTTGGCGGAGGCCGATGCGCAGGCCGAGGCGGACACGATGAAGCAGTTGGAAGAGATGGCGAAGTCGCTGCCGAAGCGGAAGAAGAGCAGGAAGCGGTCCACCGATTAGGGTTGCGACAGATTGCCGGGGGCAGTTCCGGGTGGCACCTTCAAGCCGCGTGACGAAGTCGCGTGGCGTGTTGGTGGGGACCGCAACGGACTCGAATAAACACCCTCACCCCACCCACAAGCCACGCGACTTCGTCACGCGGCTTGAAGGTGCCACCCAAGAAGGTTTGGATGTGGCGCCGGGAGTGCTCCGAGGGCACGTGATCTTGGCGCACTACTGGGGAGTTTGGGAACCGCCGCCTGTATGCGTATAATTCGGAAATTCCTGCGGGCTGCGGTGGTGTTGGCGCGGAACGTGGGCATTGGATAGTGTATTGGTGCGCCGGTTGGTTGGCGCTAGAGGATGATGGATGTTAGTCAAGCGCATTATTCCGTGTTTGGATGTGGCCGATGGGCGGGTTGTGAAGGGCGTGAAGTTTTTGGAGCTTCGCGATGCCGGGGACCCGGTCGAGATTGCCAAGCGCTATGAGTTGGAAGGCGCGGACGAGTTGGTGTTTTTGGATATCCGCGCTTCGACGGATAACCGCGACACGATGCTGGATGTGGCGCGGCGGACGGCGGAGCAGGTGTTCATGCCGTTGTGCGTGGGCGGCGGGATCCGCACGGTAGAAGATCTCCGGCGGCTGCTGAGCGCGGGTGCGGACAAGGTTTCGATCAATACGCCGGCGATTGAGGATCCGGAGTTTATTACGCGGTCGTCGGATCGGTTTGGGGCGCAGTGTATTGTGGTCGCGATCGATGCGAAGAAAACGGCGGACGGGTCGTATATTGTGAAGAGCCACGGCGGGCGCGACGGCGGGCGTGCGACGCCACTGGAACCGGTTGCGTGGGCGATCGAGGCCGAACGCCGGGGTGCGGGAGAAATCCTGCTGACGGCGATGGACGCGGACGGCACGAAGGCGGGGTATGACATCGAATTGACGCGCGCGAT
>JAVEWL010000373.1:0-5877 GCA_034004565.1 FCB group bacterium
CCGATATTACCGGGACCGGCCGACCTCGTGGCTCCCCTTACCAAGGGGAGCCACGAGGACGGCCGTTCCCGGAGGTCTTGAATGAAGCAACTTGTTTGGGGATACATCGACGCGCTGTGTCTTAAGGAAAAGGGAATATGGAAAAGGTACGGTTAGGTCTGATCGGCCTGGGCAACATAGGTACGTCCCACAGCCGCTTCCTGCGCAACGGCGACATCCAGCGCTGTGAACTCGTCGCCGCCTGCGACATCGTGCCCGAAAAACTAAAACCCTTCGCCGACCTGAAAACCTATACCGACAGCCGCGATCTCATCCGTTCCGGCGAGGTCGACGCGGTGCTCATCGGCACGCCCCACTACGACCACACCACCATCGGCATTGACGCCCTCGACAACGGCCTCCACGTCCTCGTCGAAAAGCCCATCTCCGTCCACAAGGCCGAATGCGAACGGCTCATCGCCGCCCACGCGCGCAACCCAAGGCAACGCTTCGCCGCCATGTTCCAAATGCGCACGGAACCTATCTACCAGCGCGTCAAGAAGCTCATTGACGACGGCGAACTCGGCGACATCCGCCGCGTAAACTGGATCATGACCTGCTGGTACCGCACCGAAGCCTACTACGCCTCCGGCGGCTGGCGCGCCACTTGGAAAGGCGAAGGCGGAGGCGTCCTCCTCAACCAGTGCCCCCACAACCTCGACCTCTTCCAGTGGTTCTTCGGCATGCCGTCCAACGTGCGCGCCTTCTGCCATTTCGGCAAGTTCCACGACATCGAAACCGAAGACGAAGTCACCGCCTACTTCGAATTCCCCAACGGCGCCACCGGCGTCTTCGTCACCACCACCGGAGAAGCCCCCGGCACCGATCGCCTCGAAATCGCCGGCGACCGCGGCCGCCTCGTCGTCGAGACAGGCAAGCTGCGCTTTGACCGCACCGAGGTCTCCGTTAGCGACCACCTGAAAACCTGCGAAAACGGCTTCACCCCGCCGGACCTCTGGCACTGCGACATCCCCTACACCGACACCCCCAACAAGGGCCACGCCGCCATCGTCCAGAACTTCATCGACGCCATCCTCGATGGCGCCCCCCTCATCGCCCCCGCCGAAGAAGGCCTCCGCTCCGTCGAACTCGCCAACGCCATGATCTACTCCACCCTCACCAACGACACCGTCCAATTCCCCCTCGACGGCGCCACCTACGAAAGCTGCCTAAAACAACGAATCGCCAACTCCCGCTTCGAGAAGAAAGTATCCGAGCGCACTGCCTCCCCCGACGACTTCGCCCAATCCGACAGCGCCGCCCGAGCCAGAGGATAGAGAGGAACGAAGAACGAGGGCTGAAGAATGAGGAGAGTTTAGCAGTCATCACCCTGCACCGGCGTCATTGAAAGCCCGCGCTCCACGCCGATAAAGCAATCGCAAAGTCCAAGAAGGAAAGAACCATGCGAAAGGGACATGCCACCTCCAAACTTGTTTGGGGGTGCTTAAGGGGTAAGGTGAAGACTCGAATCATCGCTTCAAACTTTAAGCACCCCCAAACAAGTTTGGAGGTGGCATGTCCCGCTGGGGTTAGTTGAGGCTTACATTCCCGGGTGCCACCTTCAAGCGAAGTACAACGGGGAGCTTGTGGGTGCACGGGGGCGTCATAAGCATGCCCGCCTTGCCATCCTTTGCCCGATAAGAGGAACCCAAAAACCACGTCCGCCACCCCGCCCAAGGCGTTCCGATACGTTCATATTTGTTTCGATAAATCACGGCTGTGTTTCTAGCGTTTCATTATGCGACCCAATATGTTTCATGTCGCGCGTTCTTTCCGCTTCTCCACCTCCAATATGCGACAACCCAGGCCCACCTTCCGGGCAAATAGAAAGCGGGCCGAAGCCCGAAAGCCTCGGCCCGCTCTACATTCGCAGCGTCTACTTCCCGTCGTAGGGCTGTATATTGATATTCTTGAAGAACATGTTCGTCGTGGGATCGTGGCCTTGCAGGTGGATGGTGCCGGGGCCGGGGACGTATCCCGACTTGCCGTCGGCGTTGTCCGACACGGGACGCGTGTCGGTGAAATCGCTGACCTGGTAGCCGTTCACCCACACCGCCGCATGGCCGCCGTCGACGACGATCGTCTTCGTGAACCACTCGCCTTCGGTCGGCACGACCTTGCGCGCGTCCTGGTTGCCGTAGTTGCCGCCCGTGCCGTAATCCTTCGGCTTCGTGCGGTCGCCGTCGGTGAACTCGTTCCGGACCTGCGACTCATAGCCCTTCCAGAACACGCCCACCGGACCGCGGAAGAACACGCCGCTGTTGAGCGGCTTCTCGAGGGTGCCGTTGGCCTGGATGTCGAGCTGCAGGACGAAGTCCTTGTAGGTCCCCGCCGTCTCGATCTGGCCGTTACCGTTCACGATGTTCATCGCGCCGTCTTTGACGCTGAACTCGGACTTACGGTCGGGAATGATGTTCCAGCCGCTGAGGTCCTTGCCGTTGAAAATCGACGTGAGGGCGATCGGACGAAGCTTGACGTCCTTCACCGCGACCTGCGCATCGTTGTTGTGGTGGTACTGGAAGCCGATATAACCAACCTTGCGCCCCGCCTTCACGGCCACCGGCTGCCCGTCGAGCGTCGCCGTGATCGCATCGCCCTTCGCGATAACGCTGACGTCGTGCCATTCCGGGCCGCCTTCTTTGGGCTGCACGATGGTGATCACGCCACTGCCGTTCTCACTCGGGTGCCCTTCCAACGCCGCGCGGAACGCCACGCCCGTCGAAGCCTCGGGGCTCAGTTTCACCTTCGCCGTCAATTCAAAATCGGCAAACCGGCTCGTCGTGGCAATCCAGCCGCCCGAACCCGAGTTGCACACCAGCGCGCCATCCTGCGCGGCCCACGGCGCATCGCCGAACACGGTCCAGCCGAACAGCGTCTCGCCGTCGAAAAGATCGATCCAGCTACCTTCGTCCACCGCCTGCGCCGTCGCCGGCCCGGCCAGCAACGTCAGCGCCAACAGCGCAACCACGCCCGTTCTACGGATGCTCCGCATAGTCGTCTCCTTCTCTTCCATCTGCTTCGCAAGGTCATGCCAAACCCGGCAATCATACCAGATTGTTACGGCGAATCCACGGACCGGAATCCACTTCGCCATCTCTTGACCATGGATTCCCCCGTCCGGTGTCCTTATAATTCGCCCGACAGGTTTGGCATACCAACAAGGCGGCCCGAATGAAAATCAAGCGAATTGCGCTGGTGCTGCTCGTCGTCGCGCTGTCCGGATGCGCCGCACTCTACACGCAATACGCCGCCTGCGTTCGCGTCACCCCGGTCCCGCTGAAGGACTTGCCCGCAACGCATGCCCCGGGCAGCCTCGACGGCGCCGAGTGCATTGGAAGCTACAGCCTCCCGGCGTCTCGCGCGCTGCTCTGGTATGCCGGCCTGAGCAAGGAAGTGGCCATCTCGGACGGCGCCAAGTTGTACCGCGTCCGTTATTGGACCGTCGATACCCATGGCGTCGAAACCATCGCCTCCGGACTCGTCGCCATCCCGAAGAAGCTGAAGCCCAGAGGCGTTGTCAGCTACCAGCACGGCACACGGACCCAGCGGGCCTTCGGACCGTCCCGGCCGTCGCTCGACGAAGGCGTGCTTATCGCCGCAGTGTTCGCCGGAGGTAACTACCTCGTTACCGCACCGGATTACATCGGCTTCGGTGCCAGCACGCTCCCCCATCCTTACGTCCATGCGGCAACCGAGGCGAGCGCGACCGTCGATCTCCTGAAAGCCGCGGAGCAGCTCTCGAAGCACCTTGGCGTAAATTGGGCGCCCTCCGTGTACCTGCTCGGCTTTTCCCAAGGAGGACACGCTACCGCGGCGGCACATCGCGCCCTTGAAAAAGAAGACGATCCGCGCTTCCAGGTGGCAGCCTCCGCGCCCATCTCCGGCGTGTACGACCTGGCCGGGATCACGTTTCCCCATACACTCGAAGGCAAATCAACCGCGAGCAGCATGTATCTGGCATTCCTCTTTAACGCCTATTCCTCCGCCTACGACAAGCCACTTTCCGATATCGTCGTTCCCTCCTACTGCAAGCCCATCCCCATGTTGTTCGACGGCAATCACACCGAAGACGAAGTCATGAACTCGCTGCCGGCAAAGCCCCGCAAAATGCTGACCGCCGAGTTTGCCGAGGCATACGATAAAGGGCAGCCCCACTGGCTCATGACCGCCCTGCGGGAGAATGGAGTCATCAACTGGACTCCCAAGGCGCCCGTGAGGGCCTACTACGGAGAAGAGGATATCGATGTTTCGCCGCAGGAGGCGCTCACCCTGGCTGCCGCGGGCGCCAAGGCCGGAGCGAACATCCAAGCTGTTTCCACAGGCGCATGCGACCACACGGGTTCAGTTTACAGAGCCGTCCCCCAGGTGAGAGCCTGGTTCGACCAAATCTCCTCACGGCCGGCACAACCCGGTTCGTAGCTTGCCGGGCGTACGCGACCGCTCAGCGACAATGGAATCACATATCAGACTCGAGGCATACACACGATGAACGTCAAGCAAGCCACACTTGCGATCTTCCTTGCTGTCTTTCTGGGCTGCGCCCGCGCCACATCCCTGTCTCTTCCAGACCTGTCGTTCCTGCAGTCGCCCGGAACCATCATCAGCGTCGAGCGCATCGCCGGCTACAACGCGCCCGTCTTCAAGACAATACTCGTATGGTCACCCCTGCGGGACGATATGCGCGTGAAATGCGGCGCCGTGCTGTACCGCGTCCACTACTGGACCACCGGCACCGACGGCAAACCCACTCCCGTGTCGGGGCTCGTTTCCCTGCCAAAACAGCACGAAATCCGCGGCGTCGTCGCGTACCACCACGGCACTCTTACCGAGCGTCGCAAAGCCCCCTCGAAACCCTCCGCCGAGGGTGTCCTCGTGTCCGCGGTCTTCGCGGGAGGCGGCTACCTCACCGTGGCGCCCGACTACATCGGACTCGGCGCCAGCGACGAGCTCCACCCCTACATCCACGCCGAGTCCGAGGCCAACGCCGCGCGCGACCTCCTCACCGCCGCCAAGGCCTTCACCCGGGTCATAGGGAAGCGCTGGCCGGATTCCATTTACCTCGTTGGATTCTCGCAGGGCGGCCACGCCACCATGGCCACGCATCGCTTCCTCGAATCGCTCAACGACCCACATATGCAGGTGAAAGCGTCGGCACCCGTCTCGGGCGTCTACGACCTGGCCAACCTCACCTTCCCTACTCTGCTCGCGGGTCCCACCGAAGGCGACAGCATGTACCTCGCATACCTCTACACCGCCTACGCGTCCAACTACAACCAACCGCTGAGCGACATCGTCGCCGAACCCTACGTCGACATCCTCCCCACCCTCTTCGATGGCGAGCACAGCGAACGAAGCATCATTGATGCACTCCCCCGCATGCCGCGCGAGATGCTCATCCCCCAATTCCTAGACGCCTACGACGACGGCCGCCCCACCTGGTTTCTCACGGCCCTCGCCGAAAACGAGGTCATCAACTGGACCCCCAAGGCTCCCGTCCGCGCCTACTACGGCGAACGCGATATCGACGTCTCCCCCGAAGAGGCCCGTGCCCTCGTCCAGACCTTCACCGGCCGCGGCGCCGACGCCCAGGCCATCTCCGTCGGCAACTACGACCACGGCGGTTCCGTCATGCAAGCCATCCCCCGAGCCCGAGCCTGGTTCGATGCGCTCTCCAAATCCAACTCCCCCTAGCCCGGAAAACAGGGACTGTTCCGAATGGCACTAACTTAAGGCGCAAGTAGTTCTATTTGTTTCGGTTGCGTTTCTGGACGCCTGTTGTGGTCGCCTCGATGATTTGTCTGGACAGGTCGCGCATCTGGGTGAGCACCAATTCGAGCT
>JAVEWL010000374.1:0-5847 GCA_034004565.1 FCB group bacterium
CGACACTCTCTGGCTAGGGTCCTTGAATACGCTGAGCCACCGGGACACCCAGGAGATCATGGAGAGGCGACAGAACTCTGATGTGCTCAAGCACTACATTCAGATTCTGTGTCTCGACGATCTCCTGCGCGCCAAAGACCAGACCGAGGATCGGTGTTCCGTATGCAATAGCGAGGTCGTCGCGGACGAAGGCCGGGACCAGCCCTTCTACTGGCACTGCGTCGAGGGGTGTTTCACCCGGAGCATCGGAAGGCCGTTTCCACGCGACGAGGTGCCGACGTGACAGCCGTGCGGGGTGCCGTTTAACGTTGTCGAACGCGACGGCAAGTTTGAGTGGAGGTGTCCAGGGGACGGGCGTCATCGGCGCGATTTTCGCGCCGTCCACGCTCGTTTTCCCAAAGTGCGGGCACATGTCCCGCCGGATATCCTGCGCGTCCTGGATCTCCGTTTTGGAGCGGCTCGGCCCCAGCAGCAGTTCCTGTTCGGCCTGGATGACGAGGACCTGTGGGGTCTCGCGGATGAACTGCCAACCGATGAGGAAGATCCCGAAGAAGGGTCCTCACAAGACGAAAAGCCCGCAGAGGAGTAGCCGTTAAGTCGCCGGGCCTGTTGCGAGCGGCTGCGGGGATCGACGCGGCCGAGTGGGATGAGGCAAGAAGAAGCGCATCAAGCCCACTTTACTCTCGCATCGAGTGGAAGAATCCCCGCCTTGCTTACCGGCCCCTGAAAGCCCGGCTATCCGAAGAGGAGGCTGTGGAAGCGGTTCATGCTTTCCTGGACGCGCACCCGGGATTTCAAAGCGCAATCATCGAATGGCCCGGCCTTCAGCCATCCGTGTCGAAAAAGGCAAGCCACCGGTGTACCGGCGTTACCGCCCTTCCATTAAGGTGAAAGGCGATTTCGTCCACTTCGAGTAGGAAGAAGGTTCCGAAGGAGCGTGAGATGACCAACAGGACGAATACCCGGTGCCAACAGACGGCGCGAAGAAGGGTTTGGATATGACGCACAGCCATTGCGGCAAATACGAAGACATCGCGTTCTAGATGTGCCCGGAGGAACGGTGCACCGGGTGGAAACGCACATGAGATTCATCTGCGACCATCCCGGCATGTTCGGGGAAACCGAGGAAAACCTCCGCAGCCTCTATGCCCGATACCGGGAACGGTTCAGGCAGGACGGGCGCCGGCTGCGCCGCTACCGAAAGCATGGCCTTGAACAATAGGGCAGGATATGGGTAGGCTTACTCACGAAGGTGCTGCCTGAACTTGGCAGAGTTCACCTTCTCCTAGCCAAAGACGCGGAACCCGGTGACTGTCCCCTAAGACGCCCGGTCCAATCCCCCGGCCGATCCCAGGCCATCAAGCATCACCCCAAAACTGCGCAGGGGATCCCGATTGCACCCTTCGGCCCGTTCGGAGAACTGCCATGCACCTGCGAACCACATCTCAACGCGTTTCCGTGTCGCGTGCCGATGCGGAAGAGTTTCTTGACACCTTCCTGCTCTACCTCAATACGCTCCAGGAACTGGAACGCTTCCTGGGCGCCGACTTCGTCAACAAAGGCAAGCGTCCCGAAGAGTGAGGTTTGCCCAGCCGCCTGCTGGGTTGGTTCAAGATCAAACAAGACTCTTTGTGGCCCTGCTTGACCTTGAACATTCGAAGATTACCCTGGCTTTGGCAAATCTGTTTTCGATATTGCGCTGCGGCGGCGCCGATCGCGGCCCGGCCCCGGCGGCGAAGGAGCCCTCCCATGAAATGCCTCGCACTGGCCTGCCTGGGCAGCCTGATCCTGGCGGGATGCGTCACCGTCAATCTTCCCGAGATGCCGCCCTACCATCCCGGCTACGCCCAGGCCGAAACCGGAGCCGTTGCGCCGGCTCCGCCCATCCTGGATCTCAGCACCGCACCGCCCACGGCCTCTCCCGGCTTGCCGGTGCCGGCCCCGCCCGATTCCGAGCCCGGAACCATCCGCAGCGACGAAGCCGGCAAGACTCCCATGACCGGCAACATCCACGAAGAGCACGGGATGATGCAGCACGGGGAACATGGAGCAGGGCAGGACCCGATGAAGGGGATGGATCACTCCAAACAGCAGGCCGGTAAGGCTGTCTACACCTGTCCGATGCATCCGGAGGTGGTATCGGAGCGGCCCGGCAACTGCCCGAAATGCGGCATGGTTCTACATAAGAAAGAGGAGAACAAATGAAGATGCCGATCGCGCAAGTTCTGTTGCTTGCGGCGGCGGGGGTAGTGTTGAGCGGCTGCGTTCGGAGCAACATCGAGCGTTCGTTTGCAAACGTGCAGGGAGCGGTGGCCGACCGCACGGGCAAGCAAATCGAGTGGCTTGATGTGTCCAGCGAAGGCCAAGCCGTTGGACAGGCCATTGAAGAATTGCTGAAGGACGGGCTGACGGTCGACGAAGCCGTGCAGACCGCTCTGCTGAATAACCGTCGTCTTCAGGCCACATATTCGGATCTGGGCGTCGCCGTTGCGGAGCTGGTGGAGGCGGGGCTCCTCGAGAATCCGGTATTCACCGGCGCGTATCGCCTGCGCGACGACCAGTATGTGTTCGAGGGCAGCGTCGCGCAGGATTTCCTGAGCCTGCTCCTGCTTCCTCTGCGCCGCCAGCGCGCCCGCGCCGAACTGGCCCAGGCGCAGATTCGCGTCACGGGCGAGGTCATCAATCTCGCGGGAGAAACCCGGCGCGCCTTTTACCGCTATCAGGCCGACCAGCAGCGTGTGGAACTGCTCCGCAGCGTCGTGCTGTCCACGGGCGCGGCCTACGAAATGGCGTGGCGCTTGCGCGCGGCGGGCAACGTCACGCAGTTGAATCTCATGAACGAGCGGGCCCCGTTCGAGCAGGCCAAACTCGACCTCGCGCGGGCCGAGTTGATGCTCCTGAAGCACCGGGAGCGCCTGAACCGGCTCATGGGCCTCTGGGGCCACGGCACACTGTGGACCGTCGACCACCGCCTCGCGGAGGTTCCGGACGCCGAGTCCGAGCCGGAGAACGCCGAGGCCCTCGCCGTCGCCAACAGCCTCGATCTTGCCGAGGCCCGCCTCGATCTCGAGGTGGTGGCCCGTCGCGCGGGCATCCGCAACGTGCGCGAGTTGCTGCCCGAGCTGGAACTGGGCGTCGATTCCGAGCGCGAATCCGAAACCGAATACAAACTCAAGAAACGCAAGATCGACGACAAGACCGAGTACAAGCTCGACAAGGAAAGCGAGCACGTCTGGTGGGTCGGGCCCGCGCTGACCGTGCCGGTGCCGATCTTCAACCAGGGCCAGCCCGCCCGCGCCGTCGCCTGGGCCCAGGTCCGGCGCCAATGGGAAGAATACAACGCGCTGGCCGTCGAGGTGCGCTCGCACGTCCGCGTGGCCCTGCAGCAACTGCGTTACGAGCGCCAGCGGGCGCAGTACTACCGCGAGTTGATGGTACCGCTTCGGCATCGCATCACCGACCAGACGCAGTTGCGCTACAACGCCATGTTCCTGGGCATCTTTCAGCTCCTGGAAGCCCGGGAGCGGGAGATCAACGCCGGCGAGCGCTATGTGGAAGCCTTGCGCGACTACTGGGTGGCCCGAGCCGAGCTCGACCAGATCCTCCAGGGGCGCCTGCCCGACGAATCCCGGCGCGAGCAGGACGGCCAGGCGATGGACGAAGGCGGCCGCGAGGAAGGCAACGGAGACCATTGATGAAGCACAACAGTGAAGAATCCAATTCCACAGCCCCTCTGCGCGTCCCGAGACGTCGCGTACTCCTGGCGGGCCTGACGGCAGGGGCCGGGTCGGTCCTGCTGTCCGGCGCGAAAGCCCTGGCCGCCCGGTCCTCCATTACCGCGTTCAACCCACCCGCCGCCCGGCCGCCGCGCCCGTGGAGCCGATGGACCGGCTACCCGCCGGGCGTGCCGGGGCGCGACTACCGCCCGGCTTTCGTGCCCAACGGCGCGAAGCTTCCCTACAAGCTCGTGGACGGCGTGAAGGTCTTTCACCTGCGGGCCGAGGAGATCACCCACCGTATCGGCGGCAACCTCTACGCCCGCGTGTGGGGCTACAACGGGCGCATGCCCGGGCCTGTCATCGAAGTCGTGCAGGGCGACAAGGTGCGAATCTTCGTCACGAACAAACTTCCCGTGAAGACCTCCGTGCACTGGCACGCCATCATCCTGCCCAACGGCATGGACGGCGTATCGGTTATCACGCAGCCCGCCATCGAACCGGGTGAAACCGGCATGTACGAGTTCATTTTTCCCGATCACGGCACGTTCATGTACCACCCGCACTTCGACAACATGACCCAGGAAGGCATGGGCCTCACCGGCATGATTGTGGTGCACCCGCGACGTCCCGACCGGCCCCAGCCGACCCGCGATTTCGTGCTGATGCTTCACGAATGGTTCATCGAAGGCGGTACGGCCCGGCCCAATCCCTTCGTCATGACCGATTTCAACATCCTCACCATGAACGGCAAGGTCTTTCCGGACACCTATCCCTGCGTGGCGGAGCTGGGCGATCGCGTGTGGATGCGCTGGGGCAACCTCAGCCCCATGGACCACCACCCCATCCACCTGCACGGGTATGCATTCAAGGTCATCGCGACCGACGGCGGTCCCATCGCCGAATCGGCGCAGATTCCGGAGACGACGGTTCTGGTGCACGTAGGCAGTACGCGGACCATCGAGTTCTATGCCGACAACCCCGGCGACTGGCTGTGCCACTGCCACATGACCCACCACACGATGAACCAGATGGGCCACGATATCCCCAACACGATCGGCGTCGACACCGGCGATCTCGATAAGCGCATTCGACGTCTCTTGCCCGACTACATGACCATGGGCAAAACGGGCATGGGCGACATGGCCGACATGAAGATGCCGATCCCCGAAAACAGCATTCCCATGTACGGCGTCGAGGGCCAATTCGGCCAGAACGTTATGGGCGGCATGGCGACGCTCGTAAAAGTGCGCGAGAAGACGAACGGGTACAAGGACCCCGGCTGGTATGAGTTTCCCCCGAAGACCGTGTCCAGGGCGGCAACGCCGGAGCAACTCCGCGCGCACGACATCGATCCCGACGCGGACCTCGCGCAGCCCGACATGAACGAGACGTTTACTTGACGCGGCTCGTCGTTGAAACGCGACGGCCGGATACAACCGAACGAAAGGAATCGACCATGAAAATCCAAGCCATGCTGCGCACCCATCCACGCGGCGGCAATTTGGACCAGGGCCTCCTGCAGGAGTGCGTGGAAGCCTGCGCCGAATGCGGCCAGACCTGTGCGGCCTGTGCGGATGCCTGCCTCGGCGAGGACCAGGTCAAGATGCTGGTCCGGTGCATCCGACTCAATCTTGACTGCGCCGAAATCTGCCTCGCCACCGGGGCGGTGCTGATCCGCCAGACCGAGGCGAACGACGCCATCCTGCGCGAGCAACTGCGCGCCTGCGCCACCGCCTGCCGCGTGTGCGGCGACGAGTGCCAGAACCATGCCGACATGCACGAGCACTGCCGCGTGTGCGCCGAATCGTGCCGCCGTTGCGAGGAAGCTTGTAATGGCCTGATGGAAGCCATCTCCGGGCGCGCATAAGGCTGAATCAGGTCTTCGCCTCAGCGTCGCCCGCGGCAAGGGCGCGCGTTACGGCATCGTCGTCGCCACGCGCTCTTGCCGCTTTTCTCGCGGTCGCTTCAAGCAGCGGCGAAAAGCCATTACACCACGAAGTGGAAGAACACCATTGCATGAGAGCTCACCTGCAGAGGCTTTGGGAAAAGATGCGGGACAGCTATTGGCTGGTCCCGTCCCTGATGGCTGCGTCCGCCGCGCTGTTGTCGTGGTGGACCGTATGGCTGG
>JAVEWL010000375.1:0-5843 GCA_034004565.1 FCB group bacterium
GCCTGCGCCTTTGCCTGCAACCCTTCGGGGTCCGAGGCGAACAGATCGTGCGGCAAGTCCTTCGTCGATTTGTCGTTCCCAAGATAGAGCACCTGCGCGAATGCCGCATCACCGGTCAGTTCATAAAGGTTCCAGAGGAAGGTGTACATCGAGGGCTTGATCCCCGGAGACGGTGTCAGCGCCACTCCGCCGTAGAAGCCGATCTTCATCCCGAAATTGCCCGTGTCTCCGCTCTGCGGCGCATATTGCCCGTCCAGGCACCACGTATCGATGTGGAAACGATACGTATCCCGCAACACCGGATGCCGTTCGTAAACCGTCTTCAGAAACCCCGGTTCCAGCCGGCTGTACAATCCCAGCACGTCCGCCAGCGTCCGGGGCGCAATCGTGCTGTATGCCGAAAGCCCCTTCTCGCCGCTTACCCCGTCCACCTTCGTCGATTCTGTAATGATTCCATCCAGCAGCCCGAGAATCTCCTCGCGATTTCCCGGCCAGCCCAGCACGGTCTTGATGATCATCGCCGCGACATCGTGCGTGGGATAGTTCGAACGGATCCGTTCCGGATGCGCCAGCGTGTCCTGGAAAATTCGCTCTTCCACATTCCGCTGAATGTCCACAAACGTGGCCTTCGAATTTGCCAGCGCGTGCTTCTTCGCCTTGGCCGACAAGAACGCCACCAGCCGCGCTTCCTGCCCGCGCGCCGCCTCGAAGATGCGGTCGTATGACAAGGCAAACTCCTGGATCTCCATGCACGCGTCGTGCCACGTCGACACCTGCCCCGCCGTGCCGTTGTCGCGCGTTTCGTAGACCCACCCCTGCGTCCCGAAATCGAAATCCGGAAACACATCCGCCACGCGGTCCAGCAGGATCATCGCGCGATACGCATACTCCGGGTCACCCGTAACGGCATACGCCGCGCTCAGGTTCGAGATTCCCGCCCACACCATCTTCTTCCATTGGCCGTAGATGAGATACGCCCCGATGAAGCGCCACTTGTGACCGTCGGCCACGTAGCCCGTCCCGTCGTCCACGCCGAACAGATGCAGCGGGTCGTCCGGATCCGGATGCTCCGCGTTGAAGAGTAAAGAGCGGTCCGCCAGCCCCGGTTCAAACACACCCTGCGCATTCAATCCCGACTTGTGAAACGCCGCGAAATCGTTCTTCGGAAAGAGTTCGTTACACTGCGGACATCTTACTTTCCACGGCGCGCCCCAGGGATCCATCTCCCAGGCGTACATCTTCACGTCTTTCCTGCACGCCGGACAATACCCGTCAGACCACACCATCCACGACCGCTCGATGTTCGCCCCGAGCATCGCGTCCCACAGCGCGTCTTCGGATGCCTTCAGCCAAGGCTCCGCCGCCGCGACAATGGGATCCCGTAGCGCCGCCGCCCAGGGAAACTGCGCCGCGTTCTCCCGCGCCTGTGCCACCATCGCCTCCGGCAGCAGCGCATTGTGCTCCTTCGCCGGCGCTCCCAGCACCACCGCCAGCCCCAACACCACCGCAGCGACCATGACCGTTCTCCCAATCGAGCCAACATCACGCCGCTATCCTACCCCTTGCCCCAACCCCCAGCCAAAATCCCCCGCGCCATTGCAAAGAAGCATTAGCCCCCTTCATATCTCCCATCCTTCCCATGACTCCCATAACTCCCATTCTTAAAGCCATGGGAGTTATGGGAGTCATGGGAAGGATGGGAGATATGAAAAGCCGCACGCCCCCGCGCAAAGTCCACTGGGTCCACGACGTCGACTCGCTAGACCAACCCCAACAGCGGACACAGCACATACAACCCGCCCCAGATGATCATGAACCCCGCCAAATCGAACATGATCCCCGCGCGCATCATCTTCGTCAGCGGCACCAGCCCCGACCCGTACACAATCGCGTTCGGCGGCGTCGAAACCGGCAGCATGAACCCGAAGCTCGCCCCCAGGCACGCGCCCAGCGCCGGCGGCAGCGGACTCACTCCCGCCGCCTGCGCGATCGCAATCGTCACCGGGATAATCATGTTCGCCGAAGCCGTATTGCTCGCCGCTTCCGAAAGCACAATCGCCATCGCAATCGATAGCCCCGTCAACATCCACAAACTGTCGACCCCGAGGTATGCCGTTAGTCCGTGTCCCATCGCGTCCGCCACGCCCGTGTTGAACATCAGCGTCCCCAACGCCAGTCCGCCGCCGAACAGAAGGATTGTTCCCCAATCGATCTTCGCCGCCTCCGGCCATTCCAGCGTGAACTTCCCCTCCTTAAGATTCACGGGAAGCATGAACAGCAGTATGGCTCCGATCATCGCGACCACCGACTCGGGCATGTGCTTGCCCAGCCAGGGCGCGACGGCATTGCCCTCGAACCACGGCAACTGCAACACCCCCGGCGCGATCCACAACGCCACCGCCACCGAGAACGCAATCAGCGTATTCACCTGTCCCGCCGTCCACGGTCCCAACTTTGCCCGTTCGCCGCGGATATACTCCAAGAGGCGGCCGCCCGAATCCCCCATCAAATCGTCGGACGACCCTTTGCCCTTCGCATGCCCGGCCCGGTGCAGCAGGTACAACTGACCGAACAGCACCAGCCCCATCGCCAGAAACAGCGGAACCGCCAAGGTCATCCAGCGAAGAAAGCTGATCTCGATTCCCGTTGCCGTGCGGATCAGGCCGATCCCGATGAGGTTCGGCGGCGTGCCCACCGGCGTGCCGATTCCCCCGACCGAGGCGGCGTACGCGACCATGATCATCATGCCCGTCGCGAACGGCCAGCGACGCACGTCGATCGTGCCCTCTGCGAGCCCCCGCGACACGCGCACCTCGTGCAGCGCGCCCAGGATCCCCAGCGCAATCGGCAGCATCATCGCCGTCACCGCCGTGTTGCTCACCCACATCGACAGCACCGCCGTCACCAGCCCCAGCCCCGCCATCACCCGCGCGGGCGACGACCCCACCCAGCGCAGCGACAGGAACCCCAGCGCAATCCGGCGGTCCAGTCCGTGTACCGTCGCCGCGCGCGCCATCATGAATCCCCCGATGAACACGAACACGATGGGGTCCGCAAAGCTCGCCAGCACCGTCTTCGCGTCCGCCACGCCCAGCACCACGCACAGCACCGCGCCCAGCAGCGCCGATACCGGCAGTGGAAGCACTTCGCTGACCCACAACGCCGCCACCCCGGCCAGAATTGACGCCAGGATGCGCCCCTCCGGCTGCAACTCCGGACACAGCCAATAGGTCAGCGCAAACGCGGCGGGAGAAACGAAAAGACCCAGCCGTTTGCGCCAGGTCTCGAAGAGTTGTTCGCCCGCGGAAATGGCCTCGCGAGGCGTATCGTGCGATCGTCGGAGAGGATGCGCCGGGGTCGTCATGAGGCACTCCCCCGGAACTCGTGTTCAGCAATGCGCCAAGTAGCGCTCCTTGATGCGTTCAACAAAGTCCGCTTGGTCGCCCGCCCACAATTCATTCGAGAAGATCTCCACCTCGATCCACTTGTCGAAGCCCGTCGCCTCGACCCATTCCCGCAACTGCACCAGGTCGATGCAGCCGTCGCCCATCAACCCGCGGTCGTTCAGCAGGTCCCGCGTATTCGGACGCCAATCGCACACGTGGTACGACAACACGGTCGTCCCCGCGCGCCGGATCTCCGCCTCCAGATCAGGGTCCCACCAGAGGTGATACGCGTCCACCGTCACGCCCACCCACGGCGACGCCAGTTGCGCCACCATGTCGTTCGCCTGCTTCAGCGTGTTCACCGCCGAGCGGTCCGCGGCGTACATCGGATGCAGCGCCTCGATGCTCAGCTTCACCCCGCACGATTCCGCATGGGGCAGCACCGCCGCAATGCCGTCCACGATCTGTTCCCGCGCCTCTATTAACGGCATTCCGGGCACCGCTCCGCACACCAGCACCACCAGCGGCGCCCCAATCTCCGCCGCCTCATCGATCGCCCGCTTGTTGTCCTCAATCGCCTTCTGCCGATCCCCCGCCTCAAACGCCGGGAAAAATCCCCCTCGAGCCAGGCTCGCCACCGCCAGCCCAGACGCCCTAAGCATCCGCCCCGCCTCGACAACCCCATACGGCTCCAGATGCTGCCGCCAGACCGTAATCGCCGGTACCCCCGCCCCCACATACCCCTCAATCGCCTCCGCCAACGACCAGGGCTTCGTGGTCATCGTATGAATGCAAAGCCGCGAAATATCGTTCAACAAGGCCAAGCCTCCACGGACTCCTCGTCCATAAAGTCCATCCCGTCCATAAGGTCCATCGCCCCCTCCATGGGACAGCGCACTCTTAAAATCGAAAATCGGTAACACCTTAGCCGAATGGCGTAAATCGGCGTTATTGCGAAGGTCCCATAGCCCGCTTCAGCGGGCTTTTGACCTTTGCCCCCTGCTTCAGCAGGGGGGTAAGGGCTGCTCCTTTCACAAGAAGCCGGCTTCAGCCGGACTTCTCGGGCTTTGCTTTAGCTGAAGCAGGATCGAAAAGCCCGGCTAAAGCCGGCTCCATCCATAGGGTTTCAGTCTCTACCCCCCTGCTGAAGCAGGGGGCAAAGGTCAAAAGCCCGCTGAAGCGGGCTGGGGGACCTTCGCAATCACGTCGAGTTACGTCATTCGGCTAAAGTGTTACGAAAATCGAAAATCACCCAAGCGTCGGCACATCCACCCACCGCCGCTTCTCCCAACTCTCATACCCCAGCTCCGCCAACTGCACGCCCTTCGCGCCTTCCTTCAAGCTCCACCGGAACGGCTCATCCAGCGCCACATGCCGCAGGAACAATTCCCACTGCGCCTTGAACGCATTGTCGAACACCCGGTTCGTCGGCACCTCGCTCCACCCGCCGAAATAATCGATCGGGCTGTCGATATCCGGATTCCACACCGGCTTCGGCGTCGCCGCATCGTGCTGCGCGATGCAATTCCGCAGCCCCGCCACCGCCGAACCCTTGGTCCCGTCCACCTGCAACGTCAGCAGGTCATCCCGCCGCACCCGCACGCACCACGACGAATTGAACTGGCACACCACGTCGCGATCCGTCAGGAAGGTCCCGTACGCCGCGTCCTCCGTATCCGCATCGTACTCCCGCCCCTTCTCGTCCCAGCGCTTTGGCAAATGGTTTGCGCCGTACGCCGTCAGGCTCTTCACCTCGCCGAACAGGTTGTCGATCACATACCGCCAATGCGCGAACATATCGAGGATGATCCCGCCGCCTTCCGCCTTGCGATAATTCCACGAAGGCCGCTGCGCCGGCTGGTCCTCGCCCGAGAACACCCAGTACCCGAACTCACCGCGCACGCTCAGAATCCGCCCGAAGAACCCGGTATCAATCAAGTACTTCAGCTTCATCAGCCCCGGCAGCCATAGCTTGTCCTGCACCACGCCGTTCTTTACGCCCTTCGCCTGCGCCAGCCGGTAAAGCTCCATGCTTTCCGCGCTCGACACCGCGATCGGCTTCTCGCAATACACATGCTTGCCCGCCGCGATGGCTTGTTTCACCGCCTCGTACCGCCGCAGCGTCGTTTGCGCGTCGAAATACACCTCGTACGCCGGGTCCGCCAGCGCCTTGTCCAGATCCGTCGTATACGCCAGCCCGCCGTGCGCGTCTGCCAGCGCCTTCAGCTTGTCCGCGTTGCGCCCGACCAGCAGCGGCTCCGGCACGATGTTCTCGTCGTCCGAAACCCGTACGCCACCCTGCTGCCGAATCGCCAGGATCGACCGCACCAAGTGCTGATTCGTCCCCATGCGTCCCGTGACGCCGTTCATGATGATGCCAACACGGTGAGTCTTCATTTCGCTTCAATCTCCCCCTCGCGATGCACCGTGTCCGGACCGAACGCCGGCACGCAGATC
>JAVEWL010000376.1:0-5831 GCA_034004565.1 FCB group bacterium
GCCCATTGTCTTTGGACGGGACGTCGCGTGGACGCCGCTTCAGGGTTTTTTGTCCTTTGTCCCCGGCTCAAGCGGTGTGCGGCGAGCCTGCAGGAAGAACCGGGGGTTACAGAAGCGCGGAAGAGGAGGGTTTGGAGGGGGAGGGGCGGGGATGGTATGATTTGAGGGTTATTGCCAAGGGGGAGTAGCAGAGTCGAACGCGCGGTTCCATGCGGGTCAACAATCACGAAGCTTTCGCTTCTGGCCTGCGTGACCGGGGAATCCGGGTGCAAGACCTTTGGCCACGGCAGAGTATTGTCTTGCCAGGGCTTTTGGATAGGGCATTCGGAGGGGAATCATGACGCGCGTGCGGCAAATCACGCCGATTATTGTGGCCATTCTTATGACTTTTCCGGGGATAGGACTGCGCTTGAGCGGCGCTGCGATTGATGCGCCGCTGGAGGCGCTGGTGTCGGGGACGGCGATCCTGGGGGCGGCGTTCCTGTTGACGTGGGTGTGCGGTGCCGCGCAGGCGGATATTCCGCAGGCCCTTGCGTTGGCCTGCGTGGCGTTGATTGCCGTGCTGCCCGAATATGCCATTGACATGTATTTCACGTGGCAGGCGGGTCAGTTTCCGGAGAGCGATTACGCGTCGTTTGCGGTTGCGAATATGACCGGGGCGAATCAACTGCTTGTCGGCGTGGCGTGGGTGGCGATCGTGGTGGTCTTCTGGTTGAAGACGGGCAAGATGGTCGTGCTCGAGCGCGAGCGGGGCATGGAAATCGGTTTTCTGGCGCTGGCGACGGTATATGCCTTCCTGATTCCATTGAAGGGAACGCTGGCGTGGTACGACGGAGTTGTGCTGGTCGGGATCTATGTGTGGTACATCATCAAGGCCGGCGGGGGGGATCTCGAGGAGTGTGATGCGGACGGGTCGGCGGAGTTGCTCATTAATCTGCCGAAGGTAAAGCGCCGTGTGACGACGGCCTTGCTGTTCCTGTTGGCGGGCGGCGCGGTGCTGGCGAATGCGCAGCCGTTCAGCGAGGGGTTGATTGAGACGGGCGAGCTTCTTGAGGTGAACCGGTTCCTGCTGGTGCAGTGGCTGGCGCCGATCGCGTCGGAGGCGCCGGAGTTCACGTTGGCGATCATGTTCGCGATGAGGCGGCAGCCGAGTATGGCGCTGGGCAGCCTGCTTTCGGCGATGCTGAATCAGTGGACGCTGCTGGTGGGGATGATCCCCGGGGTGTATGCGATCTCGCACGGGACGCTGGAACATCCGATCCCGATGGTGGTGGCGCAGTTGGATGAGATCCTGATGACGGCGTCGCAGTCGCTGTTGGGACTTGCGCTGCTGGCGTTGTTGACGTTGTCGGTTCGGCAGGCGGCGTTGTTGCTGGCGCTGTTTTTGAGCCAGTCCATTCTGCCGAACGTGTTGTCGGCGCAGACGGGGTTGCTGCCTCCGTGGCTGGGTTCGCATGAACTGCATCATTTTTTTGCCGGTATCTATGTGGCGTTTGCGTTGGTGCTGGTTATGGCGCGGGCACCGCGGATCGTGGAGTTGTGGCGGCCCTCGAAGGTGGTGCGGCGTCGCGCGATCCTTCCCGCCAAAGAGCGGATTGGGGAGTTTGAGGTTTGACGTTGGATGAGGGTGTGACTCAGTAGACGTATTGACGATCGACGTTTGACTTTGGGGGCGAGTGGCTCTTGGTCGTTCGGACCCTGCAAGGGTCGTAACACCCGCGATCAATTGCGGTAGCGTCGTCGAACGTCGAACGTCGAACGTCGAACGTCGAACGTCGAACGTCGAACGTCGAACGTCGAACGTCGAACGTCGAGTACGATTTCGATTACGAGCACGATTACGAACAAGAATCGATTACGAGCACGATTACGAGCACGAGCACGATAAGGAGAAGTGGTTAGAGGGGGTTCTGCTGGCGGTAGGCTATTGCTTTTTCGAGCTTGGCCTGGACTCGGGCGGCGCGCTGGGTGTCGCCGGCTTTTGTGTAGAGTTCCTGTGCCTTTTGATAGCGTTTTGAGGGGAGCTTGGTGAAGTGGAGTTCGAATTCGATATCACCCTGCTTTTCGTAGCTGTCGCCGGCGCTGCGCAGGAAGGTTGTGGCCTTGTCGAGCTGGGTGGGGGCAAGAATGTTGGCGATGCGCTCTTTGACGATCCCGCACAGGGGTAGGTACTGGGCGGCGTTGGCGATGGTAAGGAGCGCCTGGTCGCGTTCGAGGGGATTCCTGAAGGAACCGGGGGCCGCATTCTGCGCGGTGGCCAGGGCGGGCATTTGCGAGGCCTTGGCGCGAATCTCGGCGAGCCTTCGTTGAAGCTCCTGGGCATGGCCGAGCGTGATGTCGTTGAAGGAGGATGCGAAGCCGCGGGGGATTGGCGTGGGAGCGCCGGGGGCGACGCGAACGGGGGTATCGGCTTTGTGCAGGCCCGCGTAGTGGGTGATGATGGTGAGCATGCTGAGGACGGCCTGCTGTGCCAGTTCGAGGAAGACTTCGCAGCGGTCGGCGTAGTCCACGGCGCTGGCCAGTAGTTCGTCGATGATCAGTACGGGGATTTCGATGGCGCGGCGGGCGTGGCCGCTGCGGATGAGGCACTCGACCATTTCGTCGCAGTATCCCTTGAAGATGTTGGGTCCGATGGGCTGCGACTTGGCGCGTACGGCCTGGAGTTCTCGGGCGATGTGCGCGAAGAAAAAATCGCCGGCGAGGACGTACCCGCGTTCTTTTTGATAATTGGTGCCGTCGTGGTCGACCCGGGGCATGAGATCCATCTGCATGCGGATTTCGAAGGCGGTGACGTAGAGTCCGCTCTTGAGGCCCAAGTGCTTGAGCTGGCTAATGGCTTCCTGCGCGGCGGGATCTTCGAGGTTGGGGGCGCTGGTGAGGGCCTTGAGCAGGGGTTTGAGTTGGGCGGAGAGATCCAACGCGGGCGCGGCCGGAGGTACGAACTCCGAAACTGGCGCCCGTTTGGGGGCAGGCGTAATAAGCTGTGCGAGCTTTTTGAACACCCTTGGACTCCTCCTGAGGAGGCTTCCCCGCGAATCTCGCCGGAACGACCGGCACCAGGTATACGTTCCCTGGCCATTATGCCCTGTATCTTAAATGACTTGTTTCCCACGTTGAGATCAAAACAAATCAAACTTAAACATCCCCACGTTCATGATAGTTTAGATTGGCGGCACTGTCAATTACTGTTGGTGTCGTTGGATTGTTCGAGCGCTTGGTTGTGTGTAAGGTGTGAAAGGTGCTTGGGGTCCAAATTGGACCTTGTTTGGGGGCGCTTTTAGGTATGAGGGGCGTCCATTGATGCGCGGTACAGGTTGTGGCATGATTATCTTCACCTGGAGCGCCGGTGCCTGCGTCCGGTTTGCGCATCGGCCCGGTCCAGACGACCTTCCAACCTTTCGCCGCTGGGCGAATCATATTAAGGAGTAGCTCATCATGGTTGCGATTGCCATTGCCTTGCTGCTACAACCCATGGATTTGGCCAATCTTGAGGATGCGTACGTGGTCGATGTGCGATCGGCCGCAGCCTATGCGGAGGGGCATATTCCGGGGGCGGTGAATGTGGACGTGGCCTCGTTCTCGGAGAAGCGGGGTGGCGCAACGGGGCTTTTGAAGCCGTTGGATGCGCTGCGTCCGTTGGTGGAACAAGCGGGACTATCGCCGGACCGGCACGTGGTTGTCTACGCGACGTCCGCGAAGAGCACGGAAGATTTTCGCGATGCGACCCGGCTTTTCTGGATTCTCGAGTATCTCGGTTTTCCGCGGGTGTCGGTGCTGGATGGCGGGTTCGCGCGCTGGCAGGCGGAGGGGCGGGCGATCGAGACCCGGCCTGTGACGCCGACGCCGACGAGCTTGCCGGACCTGAAGCCGCGGGAAGAACTGCGGGCGAATGCCGAGGAGGTCGCGGAGGCGGTGAAATCGGACGAGGTTGCGGTGCTGGATGTGCGGTCGCCGGAGGAGTTCGCGGGCGAAAAGAAGAACGATGTGGTCGCGAAGGCGGGGCATGTGCCGGGCGCGCAGAATCTTCCCTCGAGCGAGATGCTGGACGCGGTGAAGAACGCCGTGAAACCGGAGAACGCCGACAAGGAACTGAGCGAACTGGGCGTGAAGCCGGACAAGCCGGTTATCACGTACTGCAATACGGGACGGCAGGCGAGCGTTGGTTATTTCACATTGCGTCTGCTGGGAAGAGATAATGTGGCGCTGTACGATGGGTCCATGTCGGATTGGACGGTGGATCCCGACCGTCCGGTTGAGCAGGGCATGCCGGATACGCCGAAAGAATAAGAGAAGCGGGAGGGGTATATGAAATACAGGCGTTTTGGAAAGACGGAAGAGCGGATTCCGGTGATCAGTTGCGGGGGGATGCGCTTCCAGGAATCGTGGAAGAGCGGGGACCCCGTGTCGGATGCGAGCCAGCGGAATCTCGAGGCGTGCGTACGGCATGCATTTGAGTTGGGCGTCAATCATTTCGAGACGGCTCGCGGGTATGGCACGAGCGAGTATCAGCTTGGCAAGATCCTGCCGACGATGCCGCGCAACGAGATCATCGTGCAGACGAAGGTGGGGCCGGAAAGCGATCCGGCGCAGTTCGTGGCGAATTTCGAATTGTCGATGGAGTTGCTGGGGCTGGACCACGTCGAGTTGTTCGCGATTCATGGAGTGAACAACGAAGAGTGCTACGAAGATACGCTGCGCTGCCTTGATTATGCGCTGGCGTGGAAGAAGCAGGGGCGGATTAAGTCGCTGGGGTTCTCGACGCACGGGCCGACAGACGTGATTGTGAAAACGATTGCGCTGGATGTGTTCGATTATGTGAACCTGCATTGGTATTACATTTTCCAGGACAACTGGCCGGCGGTCGTCGAGGCGAACAAGCGCGACATGGGCGTGTTCATCATCAGCCCGAACGACAAGGGTGGGTTGTTGTATAAGCCGACGCCGAAGTTTACGGAGCTTTGCGCGCCGTATCATCCGATGGTGTTCAACGGGCTGTTCTGCCTTTCGCGGCCGGAAGTGCACACCTTGAGTTGCGGTGTGGCGAAGCCGGAAGATTTCGATATTCACGTAGAGACGGGCGAGTTATCGGATCGCGCGGCGGAGTTGGTGGCGCCGGTTGTGAAGCGGCTCGACGAGGAGATGGAACGGGCGCTGGGGAAGGAATGGCTGGAGACGTGGTATTTGGGCTTGCCGGAATGGGAGGACACGCCGGCGAACATTAACATTCCGACGATCTTGCGGCTGCGGAATCTGGTGCTGGCTTTTGAGATGGTCGAGTATGGAAAGATGCGGTACAACCTGCTGGGCAACGGCGGGCATTGGTTTCCGGGGCGTAATGCGGCGAAGTTGGGCGAGGTGGATTTGAGCGATTGTCTGCGTGGGGCGCGTCATGCGGCGCGGATTCCGGCGCTGATTGCGGAGACGCATGGGTTGTTGTCGGGTGAGGAAGTGAAGCGGCTTCAGCGGAATTAGTCGGGGACGGCGGAAAGCAGGGACAGTTTCCACTTTTGATTGTGGGGGCTGGTTGACTGTTTGGGTGGAGGCAGGGTTGGGGGCTCCGTGGGAAGACTTTCTACTCATCAAAAGTGGAACAGTCCCTGTTTTCCGGATGGAGGAGTTAGAACGGGTGAGCGTTAAGGGGCCGTTTAATCAGAATGTGATCGCGGTGATTTGGGACTTTGACCGGACGTTGTCGCCGCATTATATGCAGAAGCCTTTGTTTGAGGCGTTTGGGGTGGATGAGGCGCGGTTCTGGGATGAGAACAAGGCCTTGCCGGCGCACTACGCGAAGGCGGGGATCCGGGTGCATCCGGATACGTGCTACCTGGGGC
>JAVEWL010000377.1:0-5828 GCA_034004565.1 FCB group bacterium
CACACAGCCCATCGCTGCCTTTCTCCGCCCAACTTTCCCTTTGACATTCTGAGCGAAGCGAAAAATCTGGTAACGCCCAAGCATTCGAGTCCTCGGCCTAATCAGATCCCTCGCTGCGCTCGGGATGACAGAAAGAGACGATGATGGGGAGATTCGTTTCCTCACGCTGAAGGATTTCATGCGGAAGCCCTCACCCCGCGTCCACCGCCCCATGGAACGCTGGACTACCGCATCCCAACTATGCATTAATGTCTATCGTCTACCAATGCAACCGGGGTACACACGGAGCTTTACAACATGGATGTACTGCTCGCCTTGGCGGGACCGCGGGATCCCTACGTGTCCGGCTTGGCCACACAGGAAGAGCCGGGCCCCCTGCTCACCCTGCTTCGCGCCCGCCCCTTCGATCGCATCCTGCTGCTCTCCACGCCGGCCACGGCCACGGCCGCGCATGACACCGTTGAAGCAATGCGGTCGGAATGTCCCGCATGCGAAGTCGAACTCCGCGAGATCCCGCTGTACGACTTCACCAGCTACAGCGAAATCCTGCGGGAGCTTCAGCGTCTGGCCGCCGACCTGCGCGGCTACCTGCCGCATGCGCGCTGGTACATTTCCGTCGCTTCCTGCCCGTCCGAGGTCCACGCCTGCTGGATGCTGCTCGCGGCCGGCGGCGATTTTCGCGCGCAGATCATTCAGGTCCGCCCACCCCAACCCGGCTCCGCGGACCTGCCCGTGGTCACCGAGGTCAATCCCCAGGATCCGGACTTCCCCGTGGTCCCCGGCCGGGGCGACCGCGTGCGCGAAGCCTACCTCGGCCCGCCGGAGCTCGACGACGCGCTCCGCCAAATCGGCATCGTCGGCGACCACCCGGGCCTGCGCTTCGCGCTCGATCGAGCCGGCCTCGCCGCCCCCTCGGACGCCAGCATCCTTATCTTTGGCGAAACGGGCACCGGCAAAGAACTGTTCGCGCGCCTCATCCATCGCCTGAGCGACCGCGCCCACGCCCCCTTCGTGTCCATTAACTGCGGCGCGGTGCCCAAAGACCTCGTCGAGAGCGTCCTGTTCGGCCACGTCCGCGGGGCCTTCACGGGCGCCACGCAGGACTACCGTGGCAAGTTCTGCGAGGCCGACGGCGGGACGCTCTTCCTCGACGAACTCCTCGAACTGCCGCCCGACAGCCAGGTAAAGCTTCTGCGCGTGCTCGAAGACGGCATCGTCGAACCCCTGGGTAGCAGCCGCTCGCGCCGGGTCAGCGTGCGCGTCGTCGCCGCCACCAACCGCGACCCCCACAAGGCCATCAAGAACGGGCAATTCCGCGAAGACCTCTACCACCGGGTCGGCACGGTCGAGATTATACTGCCGCCCCTGCGCGAGCGCGCCGAGGACATTCCCAAGCTCGCCTTGCACCTGCTGGACAACATCAACCGTCAGTTGCGCCGCCCCAAGCGCCTGTCGCCGAACGCCCTGGCACGACTTCAATCCCAAGGTTGGCGCGGCAACGTGCGCGATCTTCGCAATACCCTGGTGCGCTCGGCCATGTTCTGCCGCGAAGACATCATCGATGCCGATGACCTCCAACTGTCGAGCGGCGGCGAACCCGCCCCCTTCGCCTTCCTGCCGCGCCCGCACGAAGGATTCAAATTGCGAGAATACATCGACGAAATTCGCCGGCGCCTCATCGAACGCGCCCTCGAAGACGCCTGCGGAAACCAGAGCCGCGCGGCCCAGTTGCTGGGCATCTCTCCCCAGGCCCTCCACAAATACCTCTCGGGCCAGGCGGAGCGATCCACTTTAGTTGACGAATAATCAACTTAGGTTGATAATGGTAGTGCTAACGTCAACGAATCACACCACCAACTCAGGCATAAGTCTTGCACTCTTACCGCCAATCGGCGGGGAGACGGGCTCCTCCGCCTCCGGGAGGATGATGCAACATGCCAAGCATCGAACTGACGCGCGTAGCCGGCAATGTCGTGGACGTTCTGAGCACCCTCGGTTACTCTTCCGAGCAAATCATGGACATCGCCAAACTCATGGAGAAACACGCCGCCATCCGAGACAAGTACGAGGAAGAGGCCGCGCGTCCCCCCAGCCTCGTCAACACCGCAAACTGATTCACCTCTCAATCCAGGAATGGGAGTCGCCCCTCACGCCTCCCATTCCTCCCATGATGCCCATACTTCCCATCTTCCCATGGGTCCTATGGGTCTTATGGGTGTTATGGGTGTTATGGGAGCCCCATCCGGCCCATAAGACCCATAAGACCCATTTCTCAGTTCCCCCCCTCCAAATGCTACAATGAATCAACACCGGTCATGCGTCACAGCCCATTAGAAGGATAACCTCATGGACAGAGTGACCCGGATCATCACCCGAAAAGACATCGAAGCCATCCTGACCGTCCGCGAAGCCTTGCCCGTGGTCGAGGCGGCGTTCCTGAGCTACGGACTCGGCCAGTTCGAAATGCCCCCGAAGGTCTACCTCAACATCGCAGGACGCGGCGACTTCCGCGCGATGCCCGCGTACCTGCGCGACGACCGCGAAGCGGCCGGCATCAAATGGGTCAACGTGCATCCCGGCAACCTCGGCGGCCCCCTCCCAACCGTCATGGGCGTGCTGCTCTACAGCAATCCCGCGACCGGCTTCCCCCTGGCCATCATGGACGCCACCTACATCACACAGATACGCACGGGCGCCGCGGGCGGGATCGCGGCCAAATACCTGAGCCGTGCCGGCAGCAACGTCGTAACGCTGGCCGGTTGCGGTGCGCAGGCCGCAACACAATTGCAGGCCGTTGCGGAAGTGCGGGACATCACCCGCGTCCTCGCCTATGATCTGCGCCTCGAAGCCGCGGAAACCTTCGCCCGCCGCGCGGCCAACCTCGGTTTCGAAGCCCAGGCCGTGACGGACCTGGCCGCGGCCGTATCCGAAGCCGACATCCTCGTCACCACCACCCCGTCCCGCACGCCAATCATCAAGGCCGCCTGGTTGAAACCCGGCTGTCACGTCAACGCCATCGGCGCCGATGCCCCCGGCAAACAGGAACTCGAACCCGAGGCCCTCCGGCGCGCCAAAGTCTTCATCGACGACTGGGAACAAGCCTCCCACAGCGGCGAAATCAACGTCCCGGTCGCCCAGGGCCTGTTCACGCGCGATCAACTGCGCGGAACCCTCGGCGAAGTCGTGGCGGGCATCAAGCCCGGCCGCGAAAACGACACCGACATCACCCTCTTCGATTCCACCGGCCTCGCCCTGCAGGACATCGCCACCGCCCGCTACGTCTACGACGAATGCCAGCGCCTCAACCTCGGCCAGGAAACAAAACTGATCTGATTTTAGATTTTAGATTTCCGATTTTAAGACCCTGGCCTGCTGTCACTGCCGGCGGAGTGTCTTAAAATCTAAAATCTAAAATCGAAAATTCCCCTTGGTTGGTGTTATTCTCGGCGGCCATGAAAACGGAAGAACTCGACTATCATCTGCCGCCCGAACTCATCGCCCAGCATCCCGCCGAGCGCCGCGACGAGTCGCGCCTCCTCGTGCTCGACCGCGCGGCCGGGACCCTGCGCTGCGACGTGTTCCGCAACATCGCGGACTACCTGCGCGCGGGGGACTGCATCGCGTTGAACCGCACGCGGGTCATTCGCGCGCGCCTGCGCGGACACAAGCCCACAGGCGGCGAAGTCGAGGTCTTCCTCCTGCACGAAGACGCCCCGGGCGATTGGGTGGCCCTCGTGCGGCCGTCCGCGCGCGTGAAGCCGGGTACCCGCGTGGCCTTCGCCGACGGAGCCGTCCAAGCCACGGTCGAGGAACCCTTGCCCGAAGGGCGACGCCGCGTCCGCTTCGATGCGCCCGACGTGCTCGCCATCCTCGAAAGCGTGGGCGAGGTGCCCCTGCCGCCCTACATCCACCGCGATCACCAGGAACCCCTCGACGGCGAGCGTTACCAGACCGTGTTCGCGCAGACCCCCGGCGCCGTGGCTGCCCCCACCGCGGGCCTCCATTTCACGCCCGAAGTCTTCCAGTCGCTCGACCGCGCGCACGTCCAACGCGCCTACCTGACCCTCCACGTCGGCTACGGAACCTTCCGTCCCATCCAGACCGAAAACGTCGCCGACCACACCCTCGAACCCGAGGAATTCGACCTCCCCTCCGAAAGCGCAGACCATCTGAACCAGACTCGCGCCACGGCCGGCCGCGTCATCGCCGTCGGCACCACCTGCACCCGCGTACTCGAAACCCAGTACCGCGACGGCGCCTACCACCCCGGCCACGGCCAAACCGCCCACTACATCTACCCGCCCTACAACTTCCGGGGCGTCGACATCCTCCAGACCAACTTCCACCTGCCCAAGTCGAGCCTCCTGGCCCTCGTCTGCGCCTTCGCCGGCAAGGATTTCGCACTCGAAGCCTACCGCTACGCCGTCGAGCAACGCTTCCGCTTCTACTCCTACGGCGACGTGATGTTGATCCTCTAGCCCGCTCCCCCATTTCGTGCTCGTGCTCGTAATCGGCTCTTGTTTTTGTACTCCCCGACTGATGGGACGGCCCTGCACGGCAGGCCACCTGCTATCCACCCATCGCGCTTGAACCACCGCGCGGCGCGGGCGTAGTCTGTTGAAGCTTTGACCTGTCATCCATCCAACCAGGAGACTCGACCATGCACAGAACCGCGGTAGCCGTCACGATGGGCCTTGCGCTTCTCTCCTTCCTGTGCGCCGATGCCCATGCGCAAAGCATTCTTTACCTCACCAAATCATCGGGCTTCGAACACGGCGCCGTGAAACGCGACGGTGACAAGCTCGCCATCGGCGAGAAGGTGATTTCCGATCTTGCGAACGACAACGGCGTCACCATCGAGGTCACCAAAGACGCCAGCACCATCAACGCCGAAAACCTCAAGAAATACAACCTCGTGATCTTCTACACCACCGGCGACCTCACCAAGCCCAGCGAAGGCGACCGCAACGAGCCGCCCATGGGCCCCAACGGCGTCCAGGAACTCACCCAGTGGATCGAGAACGGCGGCGGCTTCATCGGCATCCACGCCGCCACCGACACCTTCATGGCGCCCGAAGGCCAGCCGCCCACGCCTTTCACGCAACTCATCGGCGGCCGTTTCGCGGGTCACGGCAAACAGTTCGAGGGCATCGTCCGGGCCGTCGACCCGAACCACCCGACCATGCAGAGCCTGCCCAAAGAATGGAAAGTGTTTGAAGAGTGGTACATGTTCTCGGACCTCGACACCAAAAACATGCACGTCCTCGCGCTGCTCGATCCCGGTCCCGAACGCCAGAAGCAGGAACGCTACAATGTCCCCGCGTATCCGATCATCTGGTGCAAGACCCTCGGCAAAGGCCGCATCTATTACAACGGTCTCGGCCACAACGACGAAGTCTGGAACGACCCGTTATTCCAAGCCAGCATCGTCGACGCCGCCCAATGGGCCCTCGGCGATACCGCCGCCGAAGCCGACCCCAACTACGATAAGGTCGTCCCAAAAGACGTCCCCGCCGCGGAAGCCCCCGCCCCCGCGGAACAGAAGTAGTCAGAATGCCCCGCTGCCGGGCAATGCCTTGTAGGGATTGCCCGGCAGTTCTCTTGCCCCCCAATTCTCGTTGTCACGGACATGCCACCCCCAAACAAGTTGGTTCATCCGGTATTTCCGGGAGCCGCAGTTCTTTTCGTGCTCGTGCTCGTAATCGTGCTCGTAATCGACGCTTTTCGTCGTAATCGTACTCGTTCTCGTAATCGTACTCGGATTCAAAAACCGTCGATTACGAGTACGATTACGAGAACGAGTACGATATCGATTACGAGCACGATTA
>JAVEWL010000378.1:0-5826 GCA_034004565.1 FCB group bacterium
TGGCGGCCTCGTCGAGCAATCGCGGCGTCGACTGTTCGCCCTGCTCCAACCCCGGATTCCCGTGCGTACCCGAATCGATTTCGACAACCATTCCTCGCGAACCCACACGGTGATCGACGTCGAAACCGGCGACCGCACGGGCCTGCTCTACGACGTGGCCAGCGCCATGGCGCAGAGCGGATTGGACATATCGACCGCCCGGATTGTCACCGATGCCCGGCGCGTACGCGACTCGTTCTACGTCACGTTCGACGGACAGAAGGTGGAGGACCCGGAGAAACAGAAAGTGGTACAGGAAATTCTTCACGACGCTATTCACCCGAAGTCGGCTTTGGAAAGCAAAGGAGGTATTACATGAAACTGCTGCGATATGCGATTGTATTCACGATTGCGGCCTGCGCCGGGATGACCGGCCTTGCCGCGGCCCAGGACGTTGTAGCGCCGGCGCCGCCCGCCGCGACGGGCTCGGCGCAAAACGGCGTGGTGCGCGAGAGCAGCGTCCTGGCGCAAATCGAAGAACAGTATGTGAAGCTCGGCGAGAAGATTCGCGGATTCGTGGTCAACATCGACGCCACGGGCAAGCTCGAATCCACCCCGGGCGGCGACATGGAAAACTACGAGGACTTGTTCCGCTATTTCTTCAACCTGCCGCAGAACCCGCAAGGCGCGCCTCGCACTCCCGGCGGCCCCAAAACGCCGGGCGGCCCCGAATCGCCCGATATGCCCTTCATGCACCGTGGCCCGCTGCGCCCGCCGATCGCGTCGGGTTCGGGCTTTATCTACTCGAAGGAAGGCCACATAATCACGAACAACCACGTGGTGGAAGGCGCCTCGGAGATCACGGTGCGGCTGAGCAACGGCAAGGAGTACAAGGCTGAAATGGTCGGCGCCGATCCGGACACGGACGTCGCGGTAATCAAGATCACACCGGACAGCGATCTTCAGACGGCGCCGCTGGGCGATTCCGACCAGCTCAAAGTCGGCCAGTTCGCGATTGCGGCTGGCAGCCCGCGCGGCCTCGAAGGCTCGGTGTCCTTCGGCCACATCAGTGCCCTCGGCCGCAACGACCTGAACCTGGGACCGGCGCTGCGCTTCCAGAACTTCATCCAGACGGACGCGGCCATCAACCTCGGCAACAGCGGCGGCCCGTTGTGCAACATTCACGGCGACGTGGTCGGCATCAATACGGCCATCGTGTTCAATGCGCAGTCCCTCGGTTTTGCGGTGCCCATCAACACGGCGAAGACGGTGATTCCGCAGTTGATGGAGCACGGCAAGGTCGTGCGCGGATACCTGGGCGTCATGGTCAGCGACGCGAAAGAGTTCGCGTCCGCGCTCGGCATGCCGGATTCCGACGGCGCCTTTGTGCAGCAGGTGCAGCCGGAAACGCCGGCCCAGCGCGCGGGAATCCAGGCGGAAGACGTTATTCGCAAGATCAGCGGCAAGCCGGTCGCGGGCCGCGATGAGCTCGTGCGGATGATCTCGGAACTGCCTCCCGGCGCGACGGCCACGCTGGAAGTCTGGCGCGCCGGCCAGCCCACGAACATCGATGTAAAGCTCGACGAGTACAAGGGCGCCGAAGCCGAATCCGGTGCGGGTGGCGGCCTCGGCGGCAGCGTCGACGTGATGGGCATCCGCGTACGTCCGCTGACGGCCGAGCTGCGCGAGCGGCTGGGCATCGAAGACGCCGCGCTCATGGGCCTGGTGATCACCGACATCGCGCCGGGAAGCGCCGGTGCGGAAGCCGGTCTCCAGCCGGGTGACGTCATCACGCGCGTGCAGCAGCAGGACGTTTCGACCGTCGCGCAGTTCCGCGAACTCATGGCGCAGCACGCCAAGCCCGGCGCGTCGGTGCTGATTCGCACTATCTCCCGTGGCGGTGATTCGGTCACGCGGGTACTGAAGGTGCCTGCGGACGCTCCGCCGGCACCGCAGCCGTAGCCAACACTGTAGAGCCGATTCGAGCCCGCGGGATGCGACGCGTATCCCGCGGGCTTTTCTATTGCACACTCAAGGGCGCGCGGGAAGCGGCGGAATTGGACCGAAACCTGTATAGTCTTGTTCGAAAGGTGGGTTGATCAGACGAAATGTGTGAGACTACGGTGAAAGAGACGCGGAGCACGTTGGTCCAATGGCGCACGCTCAATGCGACCGAACGCATGAGCGGAGTGGCGCTGGCCGCCGCGTTCGCGGTGGTGTTCCTGGTCGCGCTGTGGCTGAAACCGGATGGAAGAGGCTTCGGTACGCATGAGCAACTGGGCATGCGGCCGTGCACGTTTCAACAGGTGTTGCACATTCCTTGTCCCACTTGCGGCATGACCACCTCGTCCAGCCTGATGGCGCACGGGCATGTCCTGGAGGCGTTCCGTTGTCAGCCGGCCGGGGCGGCGTTGTTTGCGGGGGGCGCTGTGGCCGCGGTGGCGGGCTTGGTGTTCGCCGCCATGGGGCGGCAGCCGGCGATGGTGGACCGATTGGCCGCGAACAAGGTGGTCTGGGCCGTAGGTGTCCTGATCGTTGCCGCCGGGTGGGTATACAGGATAATCACAACCCTGTAATTCCCTCCTTATTTTTGTTCGAGCGCTACTCCTCCTGCAGCAGGGATTCGCAGGCGGCCCGGACGGCTTCAATGGGTCGACGGAGGAGAGGCTGCGTTTGGGCCAGCCCCCTCAGGCGAACGATGGCCCGTCGCTGCAGGCGGTAACGGTCAAGACGTTCGCGTTTGGAGGCCGGAATACCGGTGAACTCGTCGAGCGGTTTCCAGAGGGTCTCTTTGGGGTAGCCGAGGATGGCCAAGTCTTCGGGCGCGAGCCGGTCGATAATCTCGCGCATCAGACGCTGTTTGCCGGGATCGGCGGCGAGTTCTTCCACCCACTTCTTCACCGAGGCCGTGGTCGGTCGAGTGTGCTTCGCGACCCCTATGGGATCGCCAAGTCCTTTGACTTCGGCGGGACCGGGTTTACGGTTGCCGTAGTCGATCGTCTCACGCTCGAAGGGAACGCCGATGTAAGCGTAGACGCGCTCCATGGTTTCTTCGGGCTTCTTCACGAGTTCCTCGTAACGAACGTGACAATAGGGGACCTCGTCCTGGCGCAGGAATGCGGCCAGCGCGGGCACGTAGCGTTCCAGGAGCGGGTTGTACTGTTGGGCCGTGAAATAGTCGCCGTCGAAAAACGAGTTGGCGAACGACGAGAACATCGCGAGCGGGTTCCGGGTCAGCACAACGTACTTCCCATCGGGAAAGACCTTTTGCATGAACGGAAGCACAAGCGCATACGCCGGCGTCTTGTCGAGGCAGACGCGTTTGTCCGTGCCGCTCATGAAGGCCCCGTACAGCACCTCGCAATAGGCGCGGCACGCCGCCCAGTAATCGGCTTCGGTGCGTGGCAAAGACGCCACAAATCGCCGCAATCCGGCCGCCGCCTTCCCGGCATCGTAGGGAGCCGCGTCCACGGCGTCGGGCAGCCCCGCGTGGGCGAGAGGCGTCAGAAGATGTGGCTCGGGTCCGCCCTGGATCTGCGAATGCGACGCCAGCATGCGCTCCAGCATGGTGCTGCCCGAGCGGGGCGCGCCAATGATGAACAGCAGCGTGAAATCCATGCCCTTCTCCTGTCAAGTATGCATTGAAGTATAGCGCAAATGGGCCGGGAGCAGAAGACTTGACAGAACCGAGCGGGATGAGTATTATCAGGAATAATTCTTATTAAGGGTGAGCCTATCAAGCACACGCATTCCAGAATGACCCGGCAGCGAAGTGTCATACTCGACGAACTGCGCAAGACCTGCGCACATCCGACCGCGGAGGAGCTGTTCGAAACGGTACGGGCACGTCTGCCGCGCATCAGCCTCGGCACGGTCTACCGCAACCTCGAGTTGCTGTCGGAATCGGGTGAGGTCCGCAAAATCGACGTGGGCGGCCGGCGACGCTACGACGGCAACGTCGAGGACGAGCATTACCACGCCCGCTGCACTGTCTGCGGTCGCATCGAAGACGTCTCCTCGACCGCCGTCACCGCCTTGGACTATCGCATTGAGGAGGTCAGGGGGTTTACAGTGACAGGGCACCTGCTCACGTTTATCGGGCTCTGTCCGGAATGCGTGCGCGCCGCCGAGAAACGCAACTGATGCCCCAGAGTGCACGGCACAATGCGGAGCGCTTGTATCCACGCCTGGAAGCGCTTCGCGAGCGCTATAACCGGCGCGCGTATGTATGTCCCGATCCCTTGCAGTTCCTGTACGAATACGACGATCCCGCGGATCGGGAAGTTGTGGGAATACTCGCCTCGTCTCTGGCGTTCGGAAACGTGACTCAGATCCTCAAGAGCGTAACGGCGGTACTGGAGCATCTGGCCTCGCCCGCGGACGATGTGCGCGCGCTGCGCAGGGAAACACTTCGGCGCAGGCTTCGCGGCTTCAAGCACCGTTACGTAACCGGTGAGGAACTGGCGGATACGTTGTATGGGGCGGGGCAAGTCATGAAGCGTTACGGTTCGCTGGGCAACTGTTTCACGGCCCGGATCGAGCAAGGGGACGCTACGGTTCTGCCCGCCATGGTGAAGTTCGTGTCGGAACTGCGGCGCGAAAGCGGAACCAGAAGCTACCTGGTTCCGTCGCCGGAAGACGGCAGCGCGTGCAAGCGGCTGAACCTCTACCTGCGCTGGATGGTGCGCAGGGACGATGTGGACCCCGGCGGCTGGGACGTTCCGGCGTCGATGCTGGTGGTGCCGTTGGACACGCACCTGCATCGCCTGGCCCGGGCGCTTGGATTGACCCGGCGGCGATCGGCGGACTTGAAGGCGGCGCTGGAAGTGACCGAGGCGTTTCGGACGATGACGCCCGAGGATCCGGTGCGATACGACTTCGCGCTCACCCGCCTCGGGATCCGGTCCGACACGGACATTCAAGGGTTTGTAGTGGGTTGCGGGTGCCAGTGGCCGCCCCCAACTCGCGAAGCGATCTGAAAAGAGGGCCTGCACGTAGCAGACCCAAAACATATACGTGGTTGCATAAGGAGACTGAACCTATGCCGACATTGGTGGGACATCCCGCGCCGGATTTCAAGGCCAACGTGGTCATGCCGAACAACGAGATCGTCGAAACGTCGCTGGCCGAACTCCGTGGAGACCAGTACGCGATCGTGTTCTTCTACCCCCTCGACTTCACCTTCGTTTGCCCGTCGGAAATCATTGCCTTTAACACGAAGCTGGACGAGTTCAAGAAGCGGGACTGCGCCATCATCGGCGTCTCGGTGGACTCGCAGTACACGCACTGGGCGTGGAAAAACACGCCGGTCGAGAAGGGCGGCATCGGCAACATTCAGTATCCGCTCGTGGCCGACCTGTCGAAGGACATCGCCCGCCAGTACGGCGTCCTGCACGGCAACGCCGTCGCGCTGCGCGGCCTCTTCCTCATCGACCGCAAGGGCCTGGTGCGTCACGCGCTGGTCAACGACCTGCCGCTCGGCCGCAGCGTCGACGAGGCCCTGCGCGTGGTCGATGCATTGCAGTTCACCGACACGCACGGCGAAGTCTGCCCCGCCAACTGGAAGCAGGGCGCGGAAGGCATGAAGGCCACCCAGGCGGGCGTCGCGGACTACCTCGCGCGCAACGCCGTGGCGAAGTAAGCAAGACAGCGATTCAGCACCAACCAAAGGGCGGCCCGGTGACCTCGGGCCGCCTTTGCTTTTGGGGATGGGTCCTATGGGCTCCCATAAGACCCATAAGACCTATTTCGTGACGCTGCGCCGGGCGCGGTAGGCCGCGATCACGGTGGCGAGCGCCGAAAGGCCGATCGCGCAGTGCGGAAAAAGGCCGGGGGAGAAGGGCAGGG
>JAVEWL010000379.1:0-5812 GCA_034004565.1 FCB group bacterium
TGAGCCGGGTGCTGGGTCCTCCGCTCGCGAAGACTTTCCTGCCGCGGTTCTCGATGCTGGGGATGGCATGTGCGCACGGTGTGCCGCTGGTGTATATCGACAAGATGACGTACGAGGAGCTGGCGCCGTTGAGGGCGTTGGAACCGGACCTGCTGATTGTGGGCGGGTACAGCATCATCCTCAAGGAGCCGCTGCTGACCCTGCCGAGGCTCGGGTGCCTCAATACGCACTCTTCGCTGTTGCCGAAGCACCGCGGGCCGAATCCGTTTACGGCGGTAATCCTGGCGGACGATGCGGAAACGGGCGTGACGTTTCACAAGATGGATCCCGGGATTGATACGGGAGACATCGTCGAGCAGGTGCGGATGCCGGTTGCGAAGAACGCGACGGGAGGAAGCCTCTACCGCGAGACGAGTCAGTTGGCGGGCAAGCATATTCTGGAGGTGGTCGACCGAATCGAAGTGAACGGGCTGGCCGGCACGCCACAGGATCCCGCGGAAGCCACGTATGACAAGAAGCTCGATCTGAAGGAGGCCCGTATTCGTTGGGAGCGGCCGGCAGTGGAGATTGACCGGCTGGTGAGGGCGTGTTCGCCTTTTTACATTGCACGGCTGCTGTTTCGCGGACATACGGTGTATGTGTACAAGACGACGTTCGACGAAACGCCCGTGGATGCGGCGCCGGGGACGGTGATCGCGAATGCGCCGCGTGTGAAGGTGGCGACGGGGCAGGGTAGCGTGGTGTTGAAGTCAACGCTCGCGGTATGGCCGCTTCCGATGCCGTGGCCTTCGTATATGAGCCGGCCGCGCGCCGGCGAAGTGTTGGAGTAGGCGGTGGGCGCCCCCGTTTCGATCATCATACCTGCGTTCAACCAGGTGGAGTATTGCCGGCAGTGCGTGACGACGCTGATGGCGAATACGCCGGGGCCGTACAAGTTGATCCTGGTGGACAACGGATCGACGGATGGGGTGGCGGAGTACTTTGATTCGGTGCCGGGGGCGTGCGTCATACATTCGGAGACGAATCGCGGGTTCGCGGGGGGCGTGAACCTGGGCCTCGCGCAGGCGGAGGGGCATGCGCTGCTGTTGAACAGCGATACGCTGCTGCCGGAGGGATGGCTGGAACCGTTGATGGCCGCGCTGGAGCGGTATCCGGATGCGGGGATGGCCGGACCGGTTAGTAATAACGTCTCGGGCTGTCAGCAGATCGAAACGCCTGCGTTGGAGTCGATGGACGATGTTCAAGCCGTGCAGGCGCGGTTGGCGGCGGAGAAGCGCGGGGGCGTTGTGGAGACGGAGCGGTTGGTGGGGTTCTGCCTGCTGATTCGGGATGCGGCCCTGGCGAAGGTTGGGCTGTTCGACGAGAGGTTCGGAATCGGCAACTTCGAGGACGACGATTATTGCGTGCGGGTGCGGCGGGCGGGGTTCAAGCTTCTTATTGTTGAAGACAGCTTCGTTTTTCATTACGGGAGCCGCACGTTTGCCGGAATGGACCTGGTGGGCGAGCGGTGGCAGGAGTTGATCGCGCGGAACCAGGAGCGTTTTTTGAAGAAGTGGTCCGGGCCGGACGATGCGGCGCGCGAGGAAGCGGCGGCGTTGGGGGCTCGGGCGCGCGAGGCGGCCGAACAAGGGCGGCACGCGGATGCGTTGCGGCTGTTCCTGGAGGCGATTCGGCTGGATTCCCTCTCCCCCGCTCTGTTCAATGACTTGGGAGCGCTGTTGTGGTCGCTCGGGGAGAAGCGGAAGGCGGTGGAACAGTTCCGGCGGGCGCTGCGGTTGGACCCGGGGTTTGAGGCGGCGCGCGAGAACCTTGCCAGGGCCGAGACCGAAGTTTAGGAGCGGGCGATGGAAATTGAAATCCGGGAGTATCGCGACGAGGACGAGCAGGAATGGATGCGCGTTCATGCGATCATTCTGAGCATCTCGCACGCGTGGAATTATTCGATTCAGGAGCGGCCGGTGTACGACCGGCCTTCGACGCGGCTGGTGGCGCTGGCGGGCGGAAAGATCGTGGGACTGCTCGATACGCAGTTCGATACGGAGCCGGGGGAGTTCTGTTTTCTGCGGGATTCGCTGGGAGGGTACGTGCTGGAGTTCGGGCGGTTGCCGGAATACGGCGGGCATCGGATCGGCGAGCGGCTGATGCAGGCGGCGGCGGAAGACGCGCTGAAGAAGGGGTATCACCGGCTGGAGTACTGGACGCAGGACCGGCGGGCGCAGCGCTTTTATCAGCGGCTGAAGATGAAGGAAATCGGGCGGCATTACCGGTTCAGGATGCGAGCGCCGGAGGTGGTGAAGAATGCGCTGGGGCCTACGCGGATTGCGGTGGAGTATCTGTATTGCGCGTGCCTGCCGGAGGAGTGGCCGTTGATCCAGCAGGAGTATGAGATTGTGAACAAGGCACCGCTGGAACCGCATTTGACGATTGGGTATGAGGTTCGGTTTTAGGCGGGGACTGTTTTGGCCGCGAAAGAACGCAAAGATCGCAAAGAACTACTTGCGGGTGGCGAGGACTTCTTTGAGGCGGGTGAAGTGTTCGTAGGGGACTCGGACGTTGCCCATTTCGGGTTTCAGCTTGGCTTGGCCGTGGCAGTCGGAGCCGCCGGAGATGAGGAGGCCGAGTTCGCGGGCAAGGATTGAGAATTCTTCGATCTGGCCGGGGGTGTGCTTGCAGTGGTAGGCCTCGATGCCGTCGAAGGGGAGGCGCAGGAGCCGGGACAGCATGCGCTGGGGGGCGCCGATGCCGGGGTGCGCGAGGATTGCGAGGCCTCGGGCTTCGTGGATGAGATCGATGGCTTCGGCGGAGGTCATGGTGGACTTGCGCACGAAAGCGCGCTGGCCGCGACCGATGTAGCGTTCGAAGGAATCCTGGACGCTTTGGGAAAAACCGAGGTCGTGGATTTCCTGGGCTATGTGCATGCGGCCCACGACACCGTCGGCCGTGCGCGCGACGATGCGCGCCCATTCTACGGGGACGCCCGCTTTGTGAAGTTCCTCGACAATCCGTTCGGCGCGGGCGTTGCGGCTGTTCTTCTGCCCGACAAGGGCCTCGAGGAGGACGGGCGACGTGATGTCGATGCCGAGGCCTACGATGTGTACTTCCATCTCGTTGAAGCGTGAACTGATCTCGGTTGCGCAGAGGTATTCGATGCCCTGGGCCTCGGCGGCGGCCCGGGCTTCGGGCACGCCGCTGACGGTGTCGTGGTCGGAAATGGCCATGGCGACGATGCCGTGTTGCAAAGCCCTGGACACCACCTCGGACGGCGTGTCGGTGCCGTCCGAGTGGTTGGTGTGCAGGTGCAGGTCGACGTAGGGGGTCATGCGCTTTCCGTGGCGCCGGGGGACGTTGCGCGGTTCTTCGCGAGCTTGTCGAGTACGCCGTTGATGAAACGGGGGGCCTCGTCGCTGCCGAATCGCTTCGAGACTTCGAGGGCCTCGCTGATGGCCACGCCGGGCGGCACGTCGGTGCAGAAGAGCATCTCGTAGGCCGCAACGCGCAATACGCTGCGCTCGATGCGGCCGACGCGCTCGGGCGTCCAGTTCTCGACGGCCTCGCCGATGCGGCGGTCCAGTTCTTCGCGGTTAACGACGACGCCCGCGATGAGCTTTTCGGCGTACTCCTTTACCGTGGGCCGCACGGGATTGTTTTCCCAGAAGTCCTCGATGGCGGTGTCCCACGCGTAGTTGGTGAATTCGAGGCCGAACAAAAATTGCACGGCGCGTTCGCGTGCGCGCCGGCGCATCTGAGGATTCGGAATGCTCACAGTTGCTCCAAGAGGTTGACCATTTCAATGGCGGCCACGGCGGCGTCGACACCCTTGTTGCCGGCCTTGGTGCCCGCGCGTTCGATGGCTTGCTCGATCGTATCCGTTGTGAGCACGCCAAACAAGACGGGAACGCCCGAACCGAGGCTGACGTGGGCGACGCCTTTCGAGACTTCGGCGGCGACGTAGTCGAAATGAGGCGTGCTGCCGCGGATGACGGCGCCGACGGCGATGACGGCGTCGTAGTTGCCGGACTCGGCCATGCGCTTGACGACGATGGGCAGCTCGAACGCGCCGGGGACCCACGCGACGGTGATCTCGTTTTCCTGCACGCCGTGGCGTTGCAGGGCGTCGATCGCGCCCGCGAGGAGTTTCGATGAGATGAACTCGTTGAAGCGCGACACGGCGATGCCGTATCGCTTGCCGGTACTGATGAGGTTTCCTTCCACTACACGCGCCATTGGTCTCCCTCCTATGCCTTGGAAAACGGTTCGCAGTTGGTCGATTCGCAGTTAACCGCGAACTGCGAACCTCGAACTGCTTCTATTTGAACAGGTGGCCCATCTTTTCCTTTTTGGTTTTCAGGTAACGTTCGTTGTTGCTGTTGCTGGGAATCTCGAGGGGAACGCGGCCGGTAATTTCGAGGCCGTATCCTTCGAGGCAGGTGCGCTTCACGGGGTTGTTGGTGATGAGGCGCATCTGGCGGACGCCGAGGTCTGCGAGGATCTGGGCGCCGACGCCGTATTCGCGGGGGTCGGGGTCAAAGCCAAGGTGCAGGTTGGCTTCGACGGTGTCCATGCCCTGGTCCTGGAGCTGGTAGGCCTTTATTTTGTTGACGAGGCCGATGCCGCGGCCTTCCTGGCGCATGTAGACGAGGACTCCCCTGCCCTCCTCGGCGATCATGCGCATGGACTCGTGGAGCTGCGCGCCGCAGTCGCAACGCTCGGAATGGAACACGTCGCCCGTGAGGCATTCGGAATGGACGCGGACGAGCACGTCTTCCTTGCCGGCAACCTCGCCGCGGATGAGCGCGACGTGCTGCTGGTCGTCGATCTGGGTCTCGTAGGCCACGAGGCGGAACGGCCCGAATTCGGTGGGCAGTTCGGTCTCGGCGGCGCGACGAACCAGGATTTCGTTGCGCCGGCGGTATTGGATCAGGCTCTCGATGGAGCAGATCTTGAGGTTGTGCTTACGGGCGAATTCGATAAGCTGCGGCACGCGCGCCATGGTGCCGTCGGGGTTCATAATCTCGCAGATGACCGCGGCGGGTGTGAGGCCGGCGAGGCGGGCGAGATCGACGGAGCCTTCGGTCTGGCCGGCGCGCACGAGCACGCCGCCTTCGCGCGCGCCCAGGGGGAAGATGTGGCCGGGGCGCACCACATCCTTAGGACCGGAAGTGGGATCGCTGGCCACGCGGATGGTATGGGCGCGATCGTAGGCGCTGATGCCGGTGCTGATGCCCTTGGCTGCCTCGATTGATTCGTGGAAGGCGGTTCCGAAACGGGAACCGTTTTCCTGGGTCATGGGCGGAATCTGGAGTTCCGCGAGGCGTTCGGGGGTCATGGCGAGACAGATGAGGCCTCCGCCGTGGAAGGCCATGAACGTGATGGCCTCCGGCGACACCTTGTCGGCGGCGATGACGAGGTCGCCCTCGTTTTCGCGGTCCTCGTCGTCGACGAGGATGATCATCCTACCCGCGCGCAATTCTTCGATGGCTTCCGGTATCGGGGCAAACATGTGCAGACTCCCGAGCGTCGAACCGCCTGTCGCGGCGGGCGCTTTTGCTTCGAGTGTATCCCCTAACATCTGAACAACTCCCTGTGGTGCCCTTTGGGAATGGGTCATATAGGTCTTATAGGTCTTATGGGAACCATTCCTCATGCGAATCCGTGTCGTTGCAACTTCTCCAGCGTGAGGGTGCCTCCGCCGGAGGACATTCCTTTGAGATAGTGGTAAATGTGTTTGCCCATCATGTCGGCCTCGAGGTTGACGGGGTCGCCGGGGCGTTTTCGGCCGAGGGTGGTCTGGCCGAGTGTGGCCGGGATGAGG
>JAVEWL010000380.1:0-5809 GCA_034004565.1 FCB group bacterium
TGTTGGCCAGCAGCCTCATAATTCCGCCGCACATGAAGGTGTCGTCGTCGGGGTGGGGAGTGAAGACGAGTACCGTCTTGCCGGTCCAGCTCTCGATACGGTCGGCGCTTTCCTCGGCTGCCTGGGCCCTGGCGGCAAATGCGCACAAGATCAGGAGAATAGGCAAAATCGTTTCGAGGGTTTTCACGAGGGTCTCCTCCTCTTTATCGAGTGACAATCGGTAACACTTCGTGGTCACATGCGGTCAGTATGAAGAATTGCTCGTGAAATTGCGAGACCATCGCAAACCACTTCTTCCCTATTGCGACATGTACACCAACATGATAGTCTACTCATATGAAGGTATAGCGGCGGCGAGACACTCCGATGCCGACGTTCAAGCCCAACGGCCATCAAACGTAGGAGCCTGCTATGTCGATTGACGCCAAACACCCGTATCACCCCATCATCTACGTGCGCGGTTTTGCGGCACTCCAGTCGGAGATTGAAGACGCGGTATCCGATCCTTACATGGGGTTCAACATTGGGGCAACGAAGTCCCGCATGGCATGGACCGGGGATGTGAACAGGTTTTTTTTCGAGTCTCCGCTCGTGCGCCTGATGCGGGAGCAACAGTACGACGACGTGTACGTCGATGGGCAGGACTTGGTGACTGCGAACCAGCCCAACTGCAAGATTCCATACCGCAGCATTATTATTTACCGCTATTACGACGAAGCCAGCAAGGTGTTTGGCTCGGGGGACACGCCACCCATCGAGCATTTCGCCAAAGGGTTGGGAGAGTTGATCCTGAATCTCCGCGAGAAGATCTGCTCGAACCCGGAAAACGAAGTGACTCCGTCCGATTTCCGAGTGCATCTTGTCGCCCATTCGATGGGCGGACTCATCTGCAGGGCCTTCCTTCAAAACAGCAAGCTGGGCAAGAAGGAGGCGCGCGCCGCGGTGGACAAGCTGTTTACCTATGCGACGCCTCACAACGGCATCGACATGCGTATTGTGCGCAATGTGCCGGGCTGGCTGACGTTTGGGGATATTAACAACTTCAACCGCGACCGGATGGCCAAATACCTCGCCGTGCCGGAGGGAGACGACGTTTCGATCGTGAAGAACTTCCCGCCGGAGCGTGTGTTCAACTTGGTTGGAACCAACTGTCGGGATTACAGCGTGCCGATGTCGTCTTGGGCGGCGGGGGAGGCGAGCGACGGGTTGGTTCGTATCGAGAATGCCACGACACACGGGAAGGGGGCTGATGGAAGTGACATCGAGTCCCCGAGGGCGTTCGTGCATCGGAGCCATTCCGGCCACTTTGGTATCGTAAATTCGGAAGAGGGGTATCAGAACCTTACGCGGTTCTTGTTCGGCAGCCTGCGGGCGGACGGCATCTTCGATATTGATGAGATTACGTTGCCCGAAGAAGTCCAGGCGAAGCACGACGCGGGTGAAGACATCAAGGCGTCGTATCAGTTCGAGGTTTCAGTGAGCGTGCGTGGGGGCCACTGGCAGTTGACGCGCCGGGAAGTGCGCGATTGTTCTGCGATTTTCCGGCAATACGATGAACTGTTCCCCAAGAAGGGAAAGTCCCGCAAGCCGAACCGGGATAAGAGTCCGCATCTCTTTTCGGTATTCCTTGACCCGGAGAAGAGTACGGACGATTCGGGTTCCGTGAGTTTTTCTTTTGACCTCCGGGTGCTGGTGCCCGATTATGAGGTCAATGGCATCCTCTTCATGAAGCGGCACTACGAAGGGGGCTATATCTTGCGCAAGTGCATTATTGTGGAGGCCAATCCGGACGAGGAGAAGGAGTTCGGCTGGAGAATCAACTACGGTTTCCAGGATGAGACGCCCGGGCTGGCGCCGATTGAGGCGGAAACCTATCTTCTTGAGGATGAGGAGACGGTTGCCTTCGATATCAGGCTGGAGCAGACTGCGCGTCCGGGAATCAGGGGCACGCTCCGCGTAGAGGTGCGTCTCTGGAGTTGACGGGGAGCAGCGTGGCCGGCGGCAAGATGTCGGAGGGGGCAACGTTGAAATTCCACAAGTATCAGGCTCTCGGCAACGACTACCTCGTTGTGGAGGGTGTGGCGGCAGAAGCGATGCGTCCCGCCCTCGTGCAACGCATCTGCGACCGGCATTTCGGGGTTGGGTCCGATGGCATCCTGCTGGAGACGCCCGTGCCGGACGGGGAAGGATTCGGATTGCGCATTTTCAACCCGGACGGCTCCGAGGCCGAGAAGAGCGGCAACGGGCTGCGCATTTTCGCGCGGTATCTGTGGGACCGGAGAAGCGTCGGCGGAACCCCCTTTTCTGTCTTGACGAAAGGCGGGCGGGTCCGCTGCGAGGTCCGAGACAACGGGCAAAATGTGTTCGTCGAGATGGGAACGGCGAGTTTCGAAAGCACGGTTATCCCGGTGCGAGGATCGGATCGCGAAGTCGTGAACGAGGCGATAGAAATAGAGGGGGTTACGCTGCGGTTCACCGGCGTAACGGTGGGCAATCCGCATTGCGTGGTTCATATGGAAGAAGTCTCGAAAGAGACCTCATTACGCTTCGGGCCGCTGCTGGAGCGACATGAATTGTTTCCCCACCGGACCAACGTGCAGTTTGTGCAGGTGCTGGACCCGCACCGCATCCGCATCGAGATCTGGGAACGGGGCGCGGGGTATACCTTGGCCTCGGGCAGCAGCAGTTGCGCGGCCGCGGCCGCTTCCGTGCGGATGGGGCATTGCGAGGGCAACATCACGGTCGCAATGCCCGGGGGTGAGTTGGAAATCGCAGTGGGCAAAGGCTTCGCGCTTACGATGCTTGGTCCCGTGCGGAAGGTGGCAAACGGGGAACTCGCGCCCGAGTTGCTTGAAGACTGTGGGAATAGCACGGAGAGGAAGGCGAAATGATAAGCGCATCTTGGCGACGCCGGCGGCGGTGGATCATCGCCTTTGTGGTCGCAGGGCTAATTCTTGCCTACGTGTTTATACCCCGTGTGCCCCGTGAACGAATGTACGACTATGTGACTATGGTGGTGCCAGAAATTCACGGACTTGAAACGGCCTTGGTGAAAGTCCGGATGGATGTATCGACGGATGACCTGCGTACGCTCTTCAACGCGGAGGCCCTTGCGAAAACGTGTAAAGAACTCGCAGTGAGCAGGAATCTGAATGCCTTCGAGGCGAGTACGGAGGTATATACCGTCGCAATAACGGGGCTGCTCCGCAACGGAAGAAATGTTGTGAAGGTCTTGTCTGAATCGGAAGATACCAAGGCGTTTGCCGGGGTCTTCAACGAGGCAGCGTTTCCGAAGCTTGCGACCGGATATTTCGATCTTGGCCTGGACCGTTGGGGCAACCCGTATCGATTCTTTCTTGGCCCCTGGCCCGCAGACTGGGGGCCTATCGTGTTTCGCAAACACCGGGTCGAAGAAGGCGGCGTGGCGGATGTCTTGACGGTGGACGTGGTGAAGGGCGGGGTGACCGTGGACCGACTGGGATTTCCCGCCACGGCGGAAAAGGAAGTGTATATATGGACGTGTGGGCCGAACGAGCTCTCAGACCAGGCCATTTTCGATCCGAGTGGAAAGTATGTGCCGCCGGCTTCACAACACTATCGCGCGGGCGGGCGGATTCAGTACATGGGAGGCGGGGACGACCTCAACAACTGGGATGAGGGGGGCAGTTGGTATCCGGTCTATAAGGAGAATGCTCGCTAGGACTGAGACTGGTGCTTCATGCGGAGATGATAGCGGATGAGAGTGTGGTTCAGGGAAAACCGGGGTTGGGTTGTTCTCTTTGTAGTGCTTATGGCGGCGTTTGCATGGTTTATCCTACTGCCTTTCCAGAGTAAAGTCGTGCTGTTCCTCATCAGGGACAACGTCCCAAAGAACATTGAAAAGATTGAAATAGCATTGGAGAGGCTTCGAGCCGATTCACGCTGCGATGATATGCGCAAGCTGTTCGACGCAAATGTTTTTGCAAGGAGGTGCGAAGAGCTTGCAGTCCGCAGCAACTTGAACGCGTTCGAAGCCAGCACAAAGATATATACCGTCACTGCCACGGCGCTGCTTCGCCACGGAAGTCATGCAGCAGAGGCACTTTCCGCTTCGGACCAGACCAAGGATCTCGCTGAAGTGCTCAACAAGGATGCGCTTGTCCTTTTATCGGAAAAGTACCTGGACGTGAAGAGTGATCTGTGGGGAACGCCGTTTCATTTCTTTGTGGGCCCTTGGCCTGAGCACTGGGGGCCGATTGTCTTTCGCACGTACCAAGACGAGGGAGAGGGTGCAACGCCGGATGTCTTGACGGTGGACTGGTCAAGAGATGGCGGAACGGTGCGGCGCCTGGGCTTTCCTCCTTCTCTGTCGGCGGTGGTATATGTCTGGTCTTATGGAAGCAATAGGATTTCCGATCAAGCATGTTTTGATCCAAGTGGGAAGTATGAGCCACCTTCGTCGCGCCACTATCGTCCGGGCGCATCGGTCGACTATATGGGAGGCGGGGATGACATCAACAACTGGGACAAATCCGAGAGTTCATACGTTCTCTACCATTCCCTTCCGGATTACCGGATCGTTTGGGAATTCATCCGTTCACGCACCGTTTCGAAAAGCCAGATGATTGATGAAGGCAGTCCCTCATCAGACTAGAGACTGGGCCGTAATTGCGGTACCTTGAGCGATATCAGGCGCGCCAGGGGCGGTTTCGTTCGCGTTCGCCGTGTTCTTCCCATACCTTCAGGAAGAGGTTGACGTTGTCGACGAGTTGGAAATCGTACATGCCGACGCACAGGAAATCGGCGCCGTTTTTCAGCGCGTAGGTGAAGCCTTCCTGGGGCGTGATGGCGCCCGCGGCGAGGATCTTGAAGCCGATCCACGGCTCTTCCAACTGCGCCATGTAGGCGACGGTTTCGTCCGGATTTACGCACCAAATGTTGTCGTATTCGGGCTGCGGGTTTGCGGACCAGTAGTTCGTGTGGTGCAGAGTCTTGACCCAGTAGTCGGGCTTGAGGCCGCGGTCGACGCAGGCTTTCACGGTATCGAGCTTATGCGCGCCGATGCCTGCGGGCAGCTTGTTCTTGCGGACGAGGTCCAGGAATTTGGCGAGGGTATCGAAATCGCCCTGCGCGACGAGGTTGTCGGTGATCCCGCCCTGTGCGTAACACGACCGTGCGCCCATGTCCATCGAGGCTTGAGCCCCTTCGATGATCGTTCCCTTGCCGCTGTCGGAAATGAACTGGATCTTGCCGCCTTCCTTTTTCCAGTAATCGCTGATGACCCGGAACAGACTCGGGTTGGTCATGATGGTGTTCATTCCGGCGCATTCGGCCATGTGGAATGTCTGGAACACCTTTTCGTCGGTGTGGTAGGCCTTGACCAGATCCGAAACGTAGGCGAGGTCGCGCGAGTGGGCCCAGCCGCCGATGAGGTTGCCCCCCAGAAACAGGCGGGACAATTCCATGTCGCCGATACGAGCCTTGGGCACGGCTCCTTCGAGTTGCGTCATGGGTGTGTACTTGAAGGTCTTCAGGGTTGCCCCCGACACCGCGTCGACCTGGTCGTCGCGCTTCCAATCGACCAGGTGCTTGAGTTCGAAGCTGTTCCAACCGTACTTCTTCTGAAATGCATAGACGAACGCACCCGCCACGGGGAGCAGGCTCAGATGCCCGAGCAGTTCCCGGCGAGCGACATTTGTTTCCGGCACGTGTACGGGTTCGGAACGGCGCGCGGCCTTCCTGCGGTGCCACAACAGGCGCAGCAGGCCGTCCAGGCCGACGAGACGGCCCGTTGGCACGAGGGCCAGCAGCAACAGGGCCCCGGCTTCGA
>JAVEWL010000381.1:0-5808 GCA_034004565.1 FCB group bacterium
CGCGTTCTCGAGGTGTTCGCGCGCTTCCAGGACAAACTCGCCCAACACGCCCAGGTCGCCCTGGAGGGGTGTCTCCATCACTTCGGACGGCTCCGGAGGCAACACGGCCGCGGCGGGCGCGGGCTCCGGCGCGGGGGCATCCGCGGGCGCCTCCTCGAGCCGCACCGCTTCCGAGCTGTCGAACCGCGGGCCCAGGCGTTTGGGGAAGGTCACTTCCGATTCCGCGCGGCCGTCGCGCACGATATATTGCATGCATTCAATGGTTTCGCCCACGGCCTCCATTGCCGCCGCGGGATCGCCACAATCGTTGAGAATGATCGATTCCACCAGGACGCCGGCCGCTTGCGCCGCCCACTTTGCCGCGGACGACTCCTCCTCGCCGCAGGCCGCCACCACTTCTTCCAGCCGTGTGTGCAGTTCCACCAGGGACTGCAAATCCGAAGGCTCCGCCATCACGACGGACTCGGAAGCCGCTTCCAGCGCCGACAGGATCTCCTTAGCCATTCGATGATGTCCTTCCGGGCCGTCCACAGGTCGGCACAACCCGATTTTTGTGACTCTCGTTGCATGCGCCACGCAGGTGATTCTTACACCGCAGACCACACCTCAAACCCAAGAGCCGCTGAGCCATTCGACGATCAATGGTCCCTTAAAGTATTTCCCAGAGGTACCTTACGGCAAAATGCGCCGTCCCAGGCGGATCTGCCGGTTCGCATCTTCTATCGGCACCCTTTCCGACAATGTTTAGCCGTACTATGGAAGCTCACGCAGGTCCCTGTTCCCGAAAAGCCCACTCCGTTTTGTCGTCCTTTCCCGCCTAGGCCAAGAATCAGCCTGACATTCCCCGTCCATCCATGCTATGGTTTTCTGAACATACAGGGGAGGATCCACCATGTCCAAGCATATCTCGCGACGCCGTTTCCTGGACCGCTGCACCAAGACCGCCCTCGCCGCGCCCCTCATCCTCGGCGCCCGCGCCGGGGCCCAGGGAAGCCCCAACGACCGCGTCAACGTCGGCTACATCGGCATCGGACGCCGCGCAAAGCAACTCACCCAGTTGCCGCCCGACGCCCAGATCGTCGCCGTAGCCGACGTCAACCGCGCACGCTTCGACGAGTTCACGGCCGGAAAAGGCTGCAAACAATACACCGACTACCGCGAGATGCTTGCCGACCCGTCCATCGACGCCGTCGTCGTCGCCTCGCCCGACCACTGGCACGCGCTGCACGTCATCCACGCCTGCCGCGCCGGCAAAGACGTCTACGTCGAGAAGCCCGCCAGCCTCACCGTCCGCGAAGGCCGCGCCATGGTCGCCGCCGCGCGCGAGAACGGCCGCATCGTCCAGGTCGGCAGCCAGCAACGCTGCATGCCCGAGACCCAGAAAGGCATCGAGCTCGTCAAGACCGGCCGCGTCGGGAATATTCACACCGTCCACGGCGCCAACTACCCCAGCCCCTGGGAATGCGTCCTGCCCCAGCAACCCGTCCCCGAAGGAATCGACTGGGAATTCTGGCTCGGCCCGACCTTCTACCACCCGTATAACAAGGACATCTATATTCCCCGCGCCAAGCCCGGCTGGATCTCCTTCCGCCCTTGGTCCGGCGGCGAAATGACCGGTTGGGGCGCCCACGGCCTCGACGTCATCCAATGGGCCCTCGGCACCGACCTCAGCGGCCCCACCGAAGTCTGGCCCGAAGAAGGCAACATCCTCACGCGGCCCGTCACTTTCCGCTACCCCAGCGGCATCGTCGTAAAGCTCGACGGTAAAGGCCCCGGCGGCGGCGCCCTCTTCGAAGGCGACAACGGCCAGATGGTCGTCGACCGCGCACGTTACGAAATCCTCCCCGACGGCCCCAAGGAACCCGCCGACAGCAAGAAGAACGGCCCCGACCGCACCGCCGAAAACCTTAAGAACTGGATCGACTGCATCCGCAGCCGCCAGACGCCCATCGCCGACATCGAACTCGGCCACCGCGCCGCCACCATGTGCCACCTCGGCAACATCGCCCGCTGGACCGGCCGAAAACTAACCTGGGACCCCGAAAAGGAGGAGTTCCCCAACGACGCCCCCGCCAACGCCTATCTCCAGCGCCCCATGCGAGACCCCTGGAAACTGTAACTCCCATTTTCAAATGGGAGCTCTTCAAAACCAAAGGGCGGCCAAACGGCCGCCCTTCTTTAATTACTCGTTACCAAGTTGCACTTGGTAACGCCCCTGTCTTCGAAGTTGTACTTCGTAGACTCCCGCGTAAGACTGCAAAGTACAACTTTGAAGACACACAAGCGTTCCCAAGTACAACTTGGGAACGAGAAGAAAAGCTCAATCTTTGCGTCCTTTGCGTTCTTTCGCGGCCATCAATCCCCCTTCACAAACTTCTCAAATTCCCCCGCGATATCAGCCGCCTGCGCATCCCCCGCATGCACCACCACCCGGTACCGCAGCCTAAACGTCTCCCCCTTCTTCAACTCCAGCTTCCCGCCCTCGATCCACTCCATCGGCGTCGGCGAAAAGAACCCATAATCCCGCGTAAACCACGGCGACGGATACCACCGGTTCGACGGATGCTGCAGAATCGCCAACCCCTCCGTCACCCCATCGCGCGTCCCAGAATAATCGCACCAAGGCGACGCAACCCCATACGTCTCCTTTTCCCCCGACTTCCCCTCCGCGTTCACCAGCACCCCGCCCTGCTTCACACTCAACTCCGGCGCCATCCGCGCGGCAAACAGCGAATGATTCGTCTTCTCGATCACCACATCCACCAGCGCCTCAATCCCAATCTCAAAATCGATATACCGCAACGACTCACTCGGCGCCAACACGCGAATCCGCCGCGCATCCCGAATCACCGCCTCCTGCCCCGGCACCCGCCACAGGCACACGTCTTCGAACCGGGCTTCCCCCTCCGCCGCCTGCGAAACAGATATCCCCTGCGAAACAATCTGCCCCCGCTCATTCCCCTCCTGCCAATAATTCGCCCCATTCACCTTGTCGCACCCAAAAAACAGCGAATGATGATGCGGATACGGCTCCGACGTCTCCGTCGTAACCGACGCCCCCGACCCCGGCCCATTCACCGGAAAGAAATACGGATACTTCTGCTCCTCGCCAAACTTATAAACGGTAAACACCTTCCCATCCACCGACACCACCACGCTCCGCCCCTCAACCTTCGCCTCAACCCTGGGCCCAGCCCAAGCCCCCGCACAAACCACCATCGCCAACACCCAGCAAGTCCACCGCATCACACCACCCTCCAACAAGTAAGCCCAAACCACCAGCCTAGCACCACCCGTCCTAACTGTCCACCCAGTCCACCCAGTCCACCCCAAAGATGCACCATCACCACCCAATCCGTACAATCCCCCCAGGAGGAGCCCAACGCCATGACAGACCCGCACCCTGCGCTGAAGATTGACCGCATCGAACTCTTTCCCGTGCGCTATCCGACGGTGATGCGGTTCAAGTTTCTTGAAGGCCCCACCTCGGGCGCGGGCCGCGCGGCCATCCTCGTCAAGATCACCGCCAACGACGGCACGGTCGGGTGGGGACAGAGCGTCCCGGTGCCGCGGTGGAGTTACGAGACCCTCGAAGGCGCAATGGCCACCCTCGAACGCTACATCATCCCCGTCATCACCGGCATGAACCCCTTCGACCTCGACAGCATCCACGCCGCGATGAACCGCGAGGTCGCGGGCTCCTTCTCGACCGGCGCGCCCATCACGAAGGCCGGCATAGACATCGCCCTGCACGATCTCATGGGACGCCACCTCGGCGTGAACATCGCGGAGTTGTGGGGCCGCACGCTGCCAGACGACCTCACCCTGAGCTGGACCCTCAACCCCGCGACCGTCGACGACATCGATCCCCTAATCGACGCGGGCCTCGAACGCGGCTACGAGAACTTCAACATCAAGGTCGCACCCGACCTCGAATTCGATCTCACCCTCGCCAAGCGCCTCAAAGAGCGCGTGCCCCAGGGCTTCCTCTGGGCCGACGCCAACGGCGGCTACGATCTGTGTCAAGCCCTGCAGGCGGCGCCGCGTCTCGCCGACGCCGGCGTCGAAGTCCTCGAACAGCCCCTGCCGCCCAACCGCCTCACCGGCTACCAGGAACTCAAGCGACAGGGCGCCCTGCCCATCCTCCTCGACGAAGGCGTGGTCGCCCCCAGTGACCTCATCGAATTCATCAAGCTTGGCTGCTGCGACGGCGTCGCCATGAAACCCGCCCGTTGCGGAGGCCTCCTCAGCGCCCATCGCCAAATCTCGATCCTCGAAGACGCCGGCCTCATGTTCCTCGGCAGCGGCCTCACCGATCCCGACATCTCATTGGCCGCGTCGCTGATCCTCTTCGGCGCCCACGGCCTGCGCAAACCCGCCGCCCTAAACGGCCCCCAATTCCTCGGCGCAAGCCTGATCACCGAACCCTTCGTGCCGAAAAACGGCAAGCTCCGCCTCCCCAAGGGACCAGGGTTGGGAATCGAAGTCGATGAAGGGAAAATCAGGGAACTGCAAGGTTAGGCAGGGCTTTCAATGAGAGTTATGGGAGGCATGGGAGTAATGGGATTCATAACTCCCATTACTCCCATAGCTCCCATTCTTACATCCACTCCATGAAACGTCGTCTGAGCAGCAGGTACAGGAAGAACGGCCCGCCCACCAGCGCCGTGATGATCCCCACGGGCGTCTCGCCCGGCAGCAGGCGCCGCGCGACAATATCGCACAGGCACAAAAACGCCCCGCCCGCGATCAGGCTCAGCGGCAGCAAGGTGCGATGCCGTGTGCCCGTGATGCTGCGCACCGCGTGCGGCACGATCAACCCCACGAACCCGATCGGCCCCACCTTCGACACGATCACCGCCGTCATCAGCGACCCTACGAGGAACGTCACCAATTGCAAGCGCCGCACGTTCACCCCGCGCCCCGCCGCCAGTTCCTCGCCAAAACCCAATTGATCGAATTTCCCCGCCTGCGCCAACAGCACGCCCATGCACGGCACCACGCCGATGAACAGCGCCATGACGGGATCGTAGCCGAGGATATTCAGGTGGCCCATGGTCCACCGGGTCATGATGACGAGGTATTCGGGGGCGAGCATCTGCTGCATCATCATGATGCCCGCGTTCGCGATCATTCCCAAGGTCACGCCCGCCAGCAGCAGCACCGAGGGCGACACCCGCGCCTTCTGCACGGCCAGGAAATAGATGAGCATGACGTCCACGGCCGCGAACAGGAACGCGAAGACCTCGATGCCCGAGAAGCCGAGGTACGTGTGCGACCACCCGTAGCCTGTCGCGAGCACCATCGCCGTGAACGCGCCCAGCGCGCCCGCGCTCGACACGCCGAGGGTATACGGCGTCGCCAGCGGATTGCGCAGCAGCGCCTGAAATGCCGCGCCCGCCAACGCCAGCCCGCTCCCCGCCAGCAGCGCCGCCAAGGTACGCGGCACGCGCTGGTACAGGAACACGCTCAACGTCGGCGCTTCGGACAGCGGCGTGCCCGCGCGCCACTCACGCCACGCCTGCAAAGGCGAAAGCGTCTCCGCCCCCACCACCACGCTCGCGAGCACAATCACCACGCTCAGCAGGATGAGCCCGCCAATCGCCAGGTGCCGCATTCGATCTCGCGCGATCACCAATTAATCCCCCCCACCCTTTTCCAGTCCGGAAATGCCACCTCCAAACTTGTTTGGGGGTGCTTCAGGTGCGATGCGATCGGGAGAACTCTCCCCCCCTACCCCCCCGCAGGCGGGGGGGACCAAGACGGAATAGCGTAGTCCTTTCAAGAGCGGTCCCCCCCGCCTGCGGG
>JAVEWL010000382.1:0-5801 GCA_034004565.1 FCB group bacterium
CGCCGCCGCCTTCTTCAAAATGCCGAACGCCCGAATAACCTCCCGAGGCATCCGCTCCTCGCCAATATCGAAAAAATGCAACGACCGAGCCGTCTGCGATCCATAGTATTTGTCGACAGGCACCTGCATCTCGCCCATCGTGTCGCGTTCAATGCGGAATTCCAACGTAGGCCCCTCCAAAGGTCAAACCGGGTTTCGAAAGAGTGCGGTGGTTGAATGTACCGCATCGGGGGGCAGGATTCCAAGGCAGGGTCTAGGGTCCAGGATTTAGGGTCTAGCCCGCGATGGGCGGAAGGGTCGGCTTTGGCGAGAGTTGACGTTGCTTGAGCAATGCAGGCTCCTTTGCCGTGATGGTTCAGAAGCGCCCATCGCGGGCTAGACCCTAAACCCTGGACCCTAGACCCTATTCCTCAAGTCTTCGCGCCACCCTTGATCAAGTTCTCCACCAGCGCGGCAAAGATGGCCTGTAAATCCGCAGGCATCGCCGCGGCGGGGTCGCTGACAGACACGGGGGTCTCTCCCACAGCCGCCAACCCTGGGCGCACAGGCGGCTTGAAGGCCTCCGCGAAGGGTTTCATGGGCGAGGTGCGGCGACGGCTGGCCTTGTCCAGCACGCTGATCGCTGCGGCGCGGCCTTCGGCGAGCGTGTCGGGAATGTCTTTTGGCCCGCTCGCGCAACCGGCGGCATAGACACCCGCCCGCGTGGTGCCCACCAGGCTCCCGATGGTCTCCTCCAGCCGAACAAACCCATCCTCAGCCAGTTCAATCCCGAGCGTGGCCGCCAGTTCGGGCAATCCTTTCGCAGGCAGCACTTCCGGCACCAGCACGATCATGTCGTAGTTCTCGGTGAGAATCCGTTCAGGGTCATAGCACTCGTAGCGCGCGGCCAGCGAGCCGTCTTCCGCCGCCGTAACCTTCTCAAGGTGCCCGCGAATAAGCCGCGCCGTATCGCCCACCGTCTGGTTCCAGAAGTCGAAGAAGCTCTTGCTGTACGCGCGCTGATCCTGATACAGCACCGAAATATCCGTGATGTCTTGCGCGACGAGTTGTGCCACGTGCCGCGCGGTGTAATTCCACGAGAACCCCGAACTGTGCAGCATGCCGAAGCGCTTGCGCGATCCGATGCCCAGGATGAATAGCACGCGCTGCGGCGTCTCCTCGTTCGAGGGCCGTTCGACAAATCCGCCCGCGGGTCCCGTCGGCGAGAGAATGTGCTCGAGTTCCAGCGCGGTCATAACGTCCGGATGCGTCCCGTAGCCATACTCCGGCAGGGCCAGCGGATCGACCAAATCGTAGCCCGTCGCCACGATCACCGAGCGCACCTCGCGCGTGAAAGTCTGCTCGACCGGCACGTCGAAGTTGATCGCCTTGCTCTCGCACACGCTCACGCAGCGCTGGCAGGGCAGATAATTCGGCGGATCGTTCAGGCACACGTTGAGATCGACCACGTAGGTGTTTGGCACCGAATCGCGCATGGGCCAATAGATCGCCTTGCGATAGGCCAAGCCCGCCAGGTACTCGTTCGGCACCACCACGGGACACACCCGCCGGCATTCGCCGCAACGGATGCACTGATCGGTCACGAAGCGCGCGCGCTGCTTGATAGTCGCCAGGAAACGCCCCGGTTCGCCCTGCAGGTCCGTTACTTCCGCCAGCGTGAGAATTTCGATGTTGGCCTGCCGGCGCAGTTCTTCCAGCGCGGGCCCCTGCCCTTCCGCATCGGGATTGGCATTCGCCGATTCCTGGCTCCGCGCGGCGGCAAGGCACCCGCCAAGGGTCGCGCCGCGTTCGACCAGCACCACCCGCCGTCCACCCACGGCCAGATGCAGCGCCGCCTGAATGCCGGCGATTCCGCCGCCGATGACCAGCACGACATCGCTCATGCCCGTGGTCAGCGGCGCACCCACGGGCGCGCTCGCCGGTTCGCCGAAAAAGGTCGGGTCAATCATGCCTGGATCCCCCGAAACATACCCATAGAACTTGCCACCCCCAAACTTGTTTGGGGGTGCTTAAAGGGTAGGGTGAAAACTCGAATCATCGCTCTAGACTTCAAGCACCCCCAAACAAGTTTGGAGGTGGCATGTCCGAGGGATGAATTCTTGTGGCGTATGCCCCTCGTCTTCATTTCTTTTCCAATTCCGCCACCGCCCGGTCGTAACCCAGGGCCAGCGCGCGCAGGTTCAGGTCAACCGTGGCGGGTTTCACCGTGCTGCGCAGGGCCTCCTCGACGGATTCCCGTGTCACGACGCCGGTCAACCCCACCAGGTAGCCCAACGCAATCACGTTCGTGAAAATCTTCTTGCCCAACTCTTCCTGGGCGATGCGCGTGGCCGGCACGGAATGGTAGCCCGTATCGCCGTCGGACGGCTTGACCAGCTCGCCCTCGATGATGAGCGTGCCGCCCGGCGCCAGTCCGGGCCGATACGCCATATACGCCTCCTGAAACAACACCATCAGCACATCCGGATTCGTAACCAGCGGGTAGTCCACCGGCGCGTCCGAAATAATCACGTCCGCGCTCGAGGCCCCGCCCCGCGCTTCCGGGCCGTACGACTGCATGAACACCGCTTCCTTGCCGTCGTACAGGCTCGCGGCGCGCCCGAGCAGCATCCCTGCCAGCACCACGCCCTGGCCGCCGTAGCCCGCGATCCGCACCTGCATCAGCGACGGCTCGGCAACCACCGCACGTTCGTCACTCATTGCCGAGCCCTTCCCGCGTCCAGCGCAACGGCGCCCATTCCGCACCGCTTCGCGGCGGCCGCGCGGGCCCCACGAGCACGGGACGGAAATGCGGCCGCTCGACATCGTGGAAGTTGCCCACGATAATCGGACTGTTGTCGTCGGTGATGTCGATGCCCACGTCCGCGAGATTCGCGTCGTGATCCACCCGGCTCCTGCGGCGATAGGTCAGCATCTCCTCGAGGCCCTCGCCGCGCGCATTCGGTCGCCCAAACCCCGTGGGACACGGCGAGATCACCTCGATAAAGGCGAAGCCCTTTTTCGTCATCGCGTGGACCATCGCCTCCTTGAGCTGGCGCACGTGGAGCGTCGTCCACCGCGCCACGAACACCGCGCCCACGGCATGCGCGAGGTAAGGCAAGTTGAACGGCCGGTCCCAGCAGCCAAACGACGTCGTCGAACTGAGCGCGCCCGTCGGCGTGGTCGGCCCCGCCTGGCCTCCCGTCATGCCGTAATTGAAATTGTTGATGCAGATGATGTTGAGGTCGACGTTGCGCCGCGCGGCGTGGATGAAATGGTTGCCGCCGATGCCCGTCAGGTCGCCGTCGCCGCTGATAACCGTCACCTGCAACTCCGGGTTCTGCACCGCGATCCCCGTCGCGAAGGGAATCGCGCGCCCGTGCGTCGTGTGGTACGAGTCAAGGTTCATATACCCCGCCGCGCGCCCGCTGCAGCCGATGCCCGATACGCACACGTGCCGCCGCCGTTCGATGCCCGACTCCGCGATGGCCTCCGCATAGCAATGAATGGTCGGCCCGATCCCGCAGCCGGCGCACAGGATATGCGGCAACCGATCGTGGCGAAGCGCCGGATCGACGGGATGCGCGTCGACGACGATCTCTTTGCAAATGGGTTCTGCTTGCAAGCTCACTGCAGGATAACCTCCAAGATGGTTTGCGGGGCAATCATGGCGCCGCCGCCGTGGTTGATGCCCTGCACCGGAAGCTGCGTCAGCCGCTCGACCTCACGCCGGATTTGGCCAAGGTTGATTTCCGGCACCACGAAACGCTTTACATGTCCTGCGTTCAGGCGCTTGCGGATACGCGCCTCCGGGAAGGGCCACAACGTGATAGGCCGAAGCAGCCCCGCCTTCACCCCGCGCTGCCGGGCCAATGCCACCGCGCGCCGCGCCGAACGCGCCGTGCAGCCGAACGCCACCACGATCACCTCGGCATCGTCCAGCAGGTATTCGTCGTAGAGCACGATGTCCGCCGCATTCTTTTTCACCTTGTCCACCAGCCGGCGAACCAGCTTATCGTGGACATCCGCCGTCAGGGTCGGGTAACCGCGCTCGTCGTGCGTCAGGCCCGTAAAGTGGATGTTGTAGCCCTCGCCGGCGTACGCCATCGGCGGCACCAGATCGTTGTCGGGCTTGTAGGGCAGGAACTTTTCCGCGCCGGGAGGACCTACCGGCCGTTTGCGCTCGACGCGCGGAATCTCGTCCACGGGCGGAATTACCACCCGCTCCGTCATGTGCCCCAGCACCTCATCCATCATGATGAACACCGGAAGGCGGTATTCGTCGGCCACGTTGAACGCGCGAATGGTCAGATCAAAGCACTCCTGCGGCGACGAAGGGCTGTATGCCACCACGCCGATATCGCCGTGCGAACCCCAGCGTACCTGCATCACGTCCGACTGGCCCACCATCGTCGGCAGGCCCGTCGAGGGCGACCCGCGCATCACGTCAACAATCACCACCGGCACTTCCATCATGGCCGCCAGCCCGATGTTTTCCATCATAAGGCTGAAGCCCGGACCCGACGTGGCGGTAAGAACGCGGGCTCCCGCGCAAGACCCGCCGATAATCGCCGAGATGCTCGCGAGCTCGTCTTCCATTTGAAGGAACTTGCCGCCCACGCGCGGCAGGCGGTGCGACAAGCGCTCCGCGATCTCCGTCGACGGCGTAATCGGATACCCCGCGAAAAAATCCAGGCCCGCACAAAGCGCGCCCTCCGCGCAGGCGTGGTCGCCCACCATGAAGTGAACGCCCGTCAACGCGCGCGGGGCCGCTTCCGGGCCGCTACTCGTCTTTGCTGCCGTCGGGCTCATCCGGCTTCTCCTCCGCGTCGCTGGACGCTTCCTTGGTGTAGATGGCCATCTCCGGGCAAACAAGGTTGCAGAACTGGCAGTTCACGCAATGGCTTTCCCCGCCATCCTTCACCACGGCATAGTGGTAGCCCTTGGCATTGATGTCTTTGGATTCCCCCAGCACCTGGGTGGGACAGAATTCAATGCAATACCCGCAGCCCTTGCACCGGCCCGGAATAATGTAGACCTGCCCCCTTGGCTGGCTGGCCGTGGACAGGTCCAGCGGTTTACGGCCCCCCGGCGGATCCGCTTTCAATGGTTTTGCCTCCTTGACGTTTGGCAAAGACGGATTCCATGAAAATGCATAAACTATGGCACAACGAGGAAACGTTGGCCCTTCACGGTTTTGTTCCGGAACGCGTTCTGGTGAAACTTACCCCGATAGGGTGCGCACCGCCCACACGGCCGACACCCTTGGGTAGGTATGCTACTTCGAGAAGCCCGATCCCCACATCCGCGAAAACCCCTATTTACACGCAAAGGCCTAAGGGTAAAATACGAATCCAGAGGTCTTTTTGCGGGAAACCCACAGTATTCTTGAGAAATAGCGACGACGTTTCGCAGATTTTCCAAGCACCTTACATGTGCGTAACTCCTCCGGCATCAAGCGTTAAGTCAAGTAATGGTTGGACTTACGAAACTCACGAGGCCAGCACACGCCCCTCTGGAAACGCCCGCACACCACAAACTGGAACGCGCCAGGCTGACCTTAAGTGCGATAATGGGGCTATTCAAGTATATGCATTAAGATGCCGTGATTATTAGGCGTATTTGGCGTATTTCACTCAATAAAATCAAACCTCGAATCAGAATACAATCCAGGTTTTTTGTCCACGGCACATCTTATTGGCCGTGATTCTCAAGAGCATCAGAAGGTTGGCGTAGACACACTAGAGGGGGAAACAGATGGATATCGGAGTGGAAACCGGGATGGCGTCGGCAGGCAGGGCTGTAGCCGGGAAGTATTTGAC
>JAVEWL010000383.1:0-5795 GCA_034004565.1 FCB group bacterium
CCCCCTGTCAATTCCGACAGGGCGGAACACCGGACAGAAACAATGACCAAAGGGAAGAAACACATGTCGCCCGCGGACCGGGCGGCATTCGAAGCGGGGCTTCGCATGGGCAAGTCCCTCAAGCAGATGAGCAGGGAGTTCGGACGGTCCGCGTCCACCCTCGCCCGCGAACTGAAGAAACACACCTGCCTGAGCACCAAGGGCCTCTACGGGCGAGGCAACCAGTGCGTCCATCGTCAGACCTGCCAGATCCGCGGGATCTGCAAGGACGTGAAGGGCTGCCGCCTGAGGTGCGCGCTGTGCGAATACAGGCGCTGCACCGAGATTTGCGGCAAGTGCGAATACATCGACTGCGCGAAGCGCCGTCAGCGCACGGGCGGGGTCTGCAACGGCTGCCCCGACGAGAAGGGCTGCCATCTGCGCAAGTACTTCTACGTCGCCGTGCGGGCGCACGAGGACTACCGCAGGATGTTGTCCGAGAGGCGCCAGGGCGCGGACATCGACGAGGGCGAGCTGGCATACCTCGACGGGATCATCTCCCCGAAAATCAAGGACGGGCAGTCCATGCACCACATCTTCGCCTCCCAGCCCGCCGCGTTCACGCGCAACGAGCGCACGCTCTCGCGCTACCTCCACTACGGCATGTTCACCGCCAAGCGCGGCGACATGAAGCGTTCGTGCATGGTCAAGCGGCGCAAGCCGAAATCGAAGGAATACGAGCACAAGGTCGAGACGGGCTGCTACCTCGGGCGCACGTTCAAGGACTACGGAGAGTTCCTCTCGCGCAATCCCGGCGCGATGCCCGTGTTCATGGACCTGGTCATCGGGCGCATCGGCGGGAAGTGCCTGCTCACGCTCCACTTCGTCGAGTCCGCGTTCATGGTCGGCATCCTCGTCCCGAACAAGTGCGCGGAAAACGTCGTCGCGGTCTTCGACGGCCTCTATGGCGAACTCGGCCGCGAACTCTTCGCGAGGCTCTTCCCCGTGATCCTCACCGACCGCGGCACCGAGTTCTCCAACCCGACGCGCGTCGAAAACTCCCCGGACGGCGCGCGCCGCACGAACGTCTTCTTCTGCGACCCGATGAACTCCAACCAGAAGTCGCAAATCGAGCGCAACCATGAACTCGTGCGCGAAATCCTGCCCAAGGGCGTCTCCTTCGACGCCCTCGAGCAGGAGAAGATCGACCTAGCGATGTCGCATGTCAACGCCTACATCCGCCAGTCGCAGTCCGACCGCACGCCCTACGACGTGTTCGAGTTCATCCGCGGCGAAGGCGTCGCGGAGAAGCTCCACGTCGCCAGGATCGATCCGCGGGCGGTCTGCCTCAAGCCGCGCCTCGTCGGCATTGAAATGAAATAGCAAACCCGACATCACGAACTTTGAGCCCAGTCGCATCTACCCTGCCGCAAACGGGGGCTGCGCCATGGGTTGGGTGAACTATGCCTTGATCGGGCTCAAATCCGCGCCCACGACGCCCTTTCGGCACCTGAAATCCGCATGAACGACCTCGTCGGCGCCACAGAGCACGAGTTCAAGGCAGAGTCAATGCACCTCCGCGAGCCGAGGTGCATTGACCTTGCCCACGGTTGCATTCACTTTGTCCGGCGACCGCAATTCGCAAAAGTGGGGTGCGATTCAACTTTGTTGAAATCGCACAGAAGTCAGGAGCCAGAATACAGGAGTCAGAATCTGCGCACCAAGAACTTATGCCGTGTTTACGGAAAATTTGTGTGTCACCCATTTCAGAGACACGACAAGGAGAAGCAAGATCATGCGTAAGTTGTTGGAAATCAATTCTGAATTCTGACTCCTGGCTTCTGAATTCTTGGGGCGATGCAACGAAGTGAAATCGCACCCTCGCAAAAGTGCCCGAGGCGCGATTCAACGATGTTGAATTCGCACAGAAATCAGCATCATTCCTCGTGAAGTCATCAGCGTCTCCTCATGTTCTATTCCGGCAACGCCGGGCTGTGGGATGCGGCGAATTGCGCAAACGCGTGCACGTTCGCCTCCGGAGTCCCGCGCGGGATCTCGCATCCGGCTCCGACGATGTAGTTGGGCGCTGCGGCACGGTGGCATTCCAGCAGCGCATCACGGATCTGCCCGGAGGTGCCGTTGCGCACGACGGCCACCGGATCGAGGTTGCCGAGAAGGACTTGCCTGGGGCCCGTCGCCGCTCGCGCGTGGGCCATCGGCACCATGGAGTCGACATCGACAATCTCCGCCGCCAGTTCGGCCATCTTGCCGACGATGGCGGAGATGTTGCCGCAGATATGCAACCGGACCTTCCCGCCCGCCGCGTGGATGACATCGATCAGCCTCTTCTCGTAGGGGAAGACGAATTGTTCGTAGATCTCCGGGCCAACCAACGATGCCGCAGCGTCTCCGATCCCGATGATGTCGGCACCCGCTTCAAGCTGGCGGCGGGCAAATGCAATAGCGTTTTCCACGGCCAGCGAGAACAGGTCTTCGATGAAACTCTCGTCGTCGAAGAAGTCCGTCATGATCGTGTTGATTCCGCGCAAGTCCGCGGCTTCGGCGCAGGGCCCTTCGACCCAGCCTTCAACCAGCAGCGAATCCCCAACCCGTTGGCGAAGGCGTTCGACGCCGCGGATCCGGTCGTGCATGCGGCCGCCCCCCAGTGGGTCCGGAAGTTTCAAGCGAGCCAGAACGGTCTTGTCGGCAAGCAGCGCATTGCACTCGTCCGCGACGGGCGGTTGATCCTGAAAGAACCGGACGCTCGCTCCGAAGTCGGACGCTTCGCGCGCCGGATCGGAGATGGCCGACACGTAGTCGAATCCGAATCGCTCCGCCGTGCGGAGTTGCGCCTCGGCCAGCACACGGAAATCCGTGACGTAGTCCCGGTAGGGACGCTGGAACAGGTCGGCCGCAAACATCATGGTGATGGGCATCACCGGCGGCCGTGGCGGAGTCCCGTGTGAGAGAAGCGTTTCAACAATTGCTTTAGAGGTCATCATCTACTCCATAGGGAATCAGGAAGGGGGTACGGGGGGGGTGATAGACTGCGGGGGGATCTCCCTATGTAGGGTTGGGGTTTTTACAATAATACTTCGTAGACTTGACAGTGACCGGTGCGAACGGAAGTGAATATCACGCCACCGCCGCTTGGGGTTGTGATGGGATGCGGGTGAGCGTCCTGGTCCTCGACCGAGGAGTCGTGACGGCAAAGATCGACCAGGCGATTCCGGTCCGCCCCCGGGTCAACGATTGAAATCAAGCCGTCCGGGCGGTCAACGACCATGCGCCTGCCGTCCAAAGCCGCCGTGGCATGCCAGAATTCGATTCCCCCAAGGTGAGTTTCCTGAAGAAGTCGCCCGTCCCAGGTTCGCGAGGCGACAAAAGCCTGGCCGTCGCGGCCTCCGTGGTACACGATGCTGTTCCCGTCCAGAGCCCAGTTTTCATGCGCGCGCCATTCGCCCGGCGGTTCAGGCGACAGGGGGCGGAAAGTCCCATCCAACTCCAGACACCAGATTCGGTTAAAGGAAACGCCGCCGGTAAGCTCAGCAAACCCTTCGCGGTTGAAAATGATCCGGCCCGTGCCCTTGGGGTCGAACTGCACATGCGTCACCCAGAAAGGAACCGCAACGGAAAGCCGCAGAGTCCCCGTCTGAACATCGATCAGATAAAGGCGAGTCGTCAGATGCTCCCGCTCCATCCGACCCGGCACCTTTCGCATCTGCTCCCACTGCATGTCTACTTCATCGACAAACGCACGGGGGTCTGTACAAGGCACGCACAACGTCTTTCCATCCGGCGACACATGGGTGAACGCGCCATACCAGAGCGGCGGCATCTTGCAGACGGTTTGTTCAACGGGTTCAGCCGCGTCCAGCGCCACCACCATCACGGTGTCGTCCCGAATGTAATAAAGCCGGTTCCGGTGCGGATCAAGACAAGGCGACGCCTTGCTCAGGCCCTGGAGTCCGCCCTGCGGATAGACGTAGCTACGTAGCAGACCGTGGTCGTTGCGGCTCAGGCGGCGGATCGTACCGTCCCGCCGGTCGATCACGTAAAGATTCGGGTTCCCGTCGCGGTCGGACAGAAACACAAGCCAGCGGTCATCCGCCGTGACGCTCGGACTGGTAAAATACAGATGCTGATTCTTGTGAGGGCCGTGGGTCCATTGAACAACCTCGGCCCCGGTCCGGGGATCTGCATAGGTCGAACGTTCAGAGGGGAATCTATTTTGCATGGTTGTGACCGACTTCTGGATTTTGACTGATGTCAAGGACTGCCTCATCAAGATTTTGATGTCCAATCACCGTGCCGTCGTCAAGGTGATTGATGGTTTGAACGCGTAGCCGCCGGAACAACTCGCCCATGTCGCGCAGGCCGCCCCAGGTAAACCAGACGGCGCTGACAGTGGCAAAGCCGATGGGAAGTCCGATGCATGTCACATGCCAGAAGGTTGACCACACGTGCAACGGCCACGGCGCGACCAGATTCCAAATCGACCCCACGGCAAAGACGAAAAACCATAACATGCTCCAGCTAAATAGGCAGCCGGCAATCCACTTGTCGCCAAGGGTGAAGTTTTCATCGAATCCTATTGCCCTGCCGAGCCAGCCCCGTCTGCCCGTAGCGGGTTTGACCGTTTCACCGACGAGCTCTTTGATTGCCGCATATTTACCGCGGTGAAGCATACGCTCCATATTGAATGCCTCCCGGCATGTGAGGAGCGAAACGATCACGTATACCGCGATGGCGGTGAGTGTCGCAAAGAACGAAATCTGGACAACATTAAGCGGAATGGCGTCACCATAGAACTGCCGCGCCAAAATGCCGCCAACTGAAAGTGTCGATCCCGTCAGCAAAGCAGCCCAGGCACCGGCAGTCGTCCCCTTCCCCCAATACAAACCGCCGATAATCGCCGCGCCAGCTCCCCCTATATAGATTGTTTGCGTAATCGTCCACCAGAAGAAAATATATTCGGTCTGCCGGAAGAAGCACCCGAACAGAAACGCAAACAGCGCGACTCCGATTGCGGAGAGCCGGAGCGCGAGGATGTGCTGTTTCGGCTCGAACGGCTTCTTGCGCAGCGGCACCAGTATGTCCTGAATGAAAATTCCGCTCCACGAGTGCAGATGCGTCGAGTCCCCACCGAAAACCCCCAGCAGCAGGATGATGCAGAGCGACCCCTTCACCCCGATCGGCAGTAGATGCGACAATGCCACCGGCACGGTCATCTGGCTCTGGATTTGCGGCGGAGATATCTGGGATATCCCCAGACGGGCCTGAGCCGATTGGGCTGCAAAATCGGGGTGCTGCAAGAAGGTAATTGCGCACACGGCCAGCAACGTCACCACGGCCACCTTCCCCAATTCACGCCAGCGGCCTAGGATGCCGGCCATGCGGGACTCATGCGGAGTCAGCGCGGCCGAGTTGTAAGCGCTCGCATTCTGCCAGGCCATCGTCCCATAGATTGTTCCAAACAAACCCATCAGAACATACGTCAGGTTGAAGTCTTTCAGGCTGCCGGAATCAAAAGGATTGAGAAAAGACTGCCCGGCAGGTCGCTGCGCGAGGACGGTGCTGATCTGGGACCAGTCGAACATGGCGAGCAGTCCGACGATGATGACCAGATACATGACTTGAGCGATCATCCCTTCCAGACAGTCGGTCACCATCATCGTGACCAATCCTCCGGAGAGCGCAAGCCACAGAGCAATGCTGATGAAGAGTGCCATGAGCGGTATGTAGGTCGGCACGGAGAATGAAAAGAGAATGAGATGCTGCGGCAGACCGAGAATATAGACAAAAAACCGTGCGCC
>JAVEWL010000384.1:0-5793 GCA_034004565.1 FCB group bacterium
AAAAGGCGTGCGTGCCATAGCCTGCGGGAGTTTTGTTCCGTCTCTGGGGGGTAGTGTGAGGGGAGCCCAGCGGTGCTTGCGATCGTCAAATAGACCGGCAGGTTCAATCGAGGAAATAGCGGCCGACGGCGTACAGGCAGTAGTAATAGGTCTCGTGCAAAAGGAGGGGGCCCTTGGTGCGCCAGGTCTTGAATTGGCTGGTGGGAGTGGGCGAGGGGTGAGCGTCCATGCCGAGGTCGCGCGCCATGACGACGGAGCGTTTCATGTGGAGCGGGTCGCTGACAATGAGGACGCGCTTGAACTTTTCCCGCGCGACGATCTTTCTCGCTTCGCGCAGGTTGTCGTAAGTGATTCTCGAGACGTTCTCGAGGAATGCCTTGTCGGCGGGCACACCGCGTTTGACGGCGTAGTCGCGGCCGACTTGCGCTTCCGCGTACTTGCTTCCCTTACCGGAGCCGCCGGTGAAAACCAGTGCGCGCACGCGTCCCTCCTTGTAGAGCGAGATTGCGTGTTCGATGCGTTCTTTGAACACGGGAGAGGGGCGGTTGTTGTATTCGGCGGCGCCCATCACGACGGCGGCGTCGGCGGGGGCCTTGTCGCGGGCGAAGCCGTAGGCGTAGATGCTGGCCATCTGGTAGAGGGGGAACAGGATCAGGAAGCCCAGCACCGACGGAATGGCCCACTTGAGGAGCTTCCGCGGCCATGAACGGCGTTCCTTCGCCTCTGTTTCCGGGGTCGACATCGATACGTCCTACTCTCCCTTCCTGCGCGATCCGGTGTCATCGTATGGGCTTGCGGTCCGGGATTCAACGGCGGGAAGCAACTCGGGCCGGTATTCGAAGTGCATGGTATCGAAGTGGTACCACTTGCCGCCCCAGATGAAGCCGTGTTTCTCGAAAATTCGGACGATCTGTCCCAAGCGCTCGTCGTTAAGAATCCCCGGCGGATACGTTGGGTTCCCCGGTTCCTTTTCCCAGCGCCAATAGCGGTACTTTTCGCCCGGGAGCCGAAAATCGAGCGCGGCGCCGTAGCTGTGCATGCTGTGGCGCGTGGTGCCCGCGATGGTTCGCCAGTTGAAGGTGCCGGCGGGCTTGGCGACGTAGCGGCGGACATCGGGGGGCAGGGCGGCGAGATCCGCGTCGACGCGCTTGAGCGCCTCGGCTACGCCGTTGACGCGGGTAACCTCGAGCGTCTCTCCCACGCCCGCGGCGCTCCACGGAACGGCCACGAGGTTTGCCGCCACCTCCTTCTCGGAGCGGCCGTACATCTTTTCGAAGAAGGGTTCGTGGCGCACGCGGCCGGGGTCGGCGTTGACCGCCGGCGGCGCAACGGGCCACCCCGCCGGATACGGCATGGACATCTGGTCCTTGAGGCTTGCACGATCCAGCAGGTCCTCGAAATCGGTCTTGACGACGCCGTCGTCGAAAACCGTCTCGGCCCCGTCCTTCCATTGCACAACGTTGGGCGTGTTCGACGGCACGAGAAACGAAGGATAGGCGGCGCTCAAGCGGGCAATGGAGTCGTTTGACTCAATGCCCGCCGCGAGCAAGCCCGCCATCACGACCCAAAGAAAGGCAAGCCGCATCCCTTTTCGTTCCATCTCGGTTCTCCTTCTTGCCTGCCCGAAGGATGCAGTGTAGCACTTGGAGGCTCGGGGCGTCATGAGGGTGGAAAAATGCTGGGAATTCGTGTATCAAGGAAGTGCAAGACATGCAGGCGGGGAGACGCAGGAGTGGGTATGAGCTTTCGCAAGATCATCCGGTGGGCCTCTTTGGCCGCCGTGGTTGTCCTGGGCACGTGGCTCCTGTGGCCGCCACGGGACGAGGCCGCCGAGGCCCAATCGGAAGCGCGCCAGGGCGAGTCCGCAAAATACACCATTCGCATCTTCCCCGGCTACTTCATGATGCCCGACACCATGCCCATGGGCGTGGGCAAGCCCATCCACGCGGCGCGGGATGTGATACGCGAATTCGAGCGCCTCAACCCGGACACCAAAGTCGAGATCATCAACATGCCCGCCACGCGCGAGTACCTCGTGACGCAGCTCAGCAGCGGGCGCGCCCCGGATATCGTCACCGTGAATGTCGAAGACGTGTGGACCGACGTGCAAAAGGGCTGGTACCTGGCGCTGGACCCCTACCTAGAAGCGCCCAACCCCTACGTGGTGGCCAAGGGCGATCCCAACGCGCCGGGCTATGAACAGTGGTGGGACATGTTCCGCTACCAGGCCATCAGCCGGGGCAAGGCCGCGCCGGACAAGCTTATGTACTGTCTCAGCTACGACATGATCGAGACGGGCTTTTATTATAACAAGGACATCTTCAAGAAGATGGGCTTCGGCGTCCCCAAGGACTGGGACGAGTTCATCGAGGATTGCAAGAAGTTGAAAGAGGCCGGGTATACGCCCATCGCCGCGAATATCGACATCATCAGCGATTGGTGTACGGACCTTTTCTTCGACCAGATTTACAACGACCTCCTGCCGGGCATCGACCTCGTGCGCGATCCCTTGCGAGAGCCGTACTTGCAGGGCTACCTGGACTGGGACGAAATCTATTTCCTGCACCAGAAGGGTTTCTTTACGCCGGAGGACTTGCGCTATCGCGAACTGTGGCGCCTGATGAAGGACTTCCGTCAGTATTGCGGCGCCAACTTCAGCCGTTCCGCGGACGACATCATGCGCGAGTTCATCACGCAGAATGCGGCCATGGTCTGGATGCACAGCCAGTTCACTTACCGCCTGGGAGCGGACAAGAACCTGGGCTTCGAGTGGGGCGTGTTTTATCCGCCGTCCTTCACCGAGAAGACCACGCCCTACGCCTCGAACGTGCCCATGTGCGTCATCGGCGGCTCGGCGAACCAGTTCGAGGTGACCAACGCCGCCTACTCCGATACGGGCGACCCCAAGACCTCGGTGCGGCTCAAGCGGGTGTTGGGACTCTTGCAGTTCATGTGCCTGCCGGAGAACGCCGACCGCATCACCAACGAGTACCCCTGCATGATCTCGAACATTGTGGGCGTGCCCGTGTTGCCTGAGCTGAAACCCTTCGAGGAGATCCTCGAGCGCCCGTATACGACCACGAAGTGGATATTCACGTTTGATCTGCGCTATGCGGAAATCTATCGGCGAACCCTCGAGCTCTACATGAACGACGGCATCGATCTGGAAGGGTTCCTGGTCTGGCAGGAGGAGAACATGGACACGGCCACCGCGAACCTCCTCAAGCGAAAGGCCCTCGACCTGGAACCGCTGCAGGCCGTGTGGGACCAGCAGGCCCCGCAACGCGCGACGATGAAGGATCTACCCAATGTCCAGTGAGCTTCCCGACAACGTCCTCGACGCGCGCCCCGAGCCCTCGGAAACAAATTCCCTCGCCGCGCCTCGCGGCGGTCACAAGCTCAAGGCGGCCCTGGTATGCTACACGATCCTGGCGGTGCCCTTGGCGATGCTGACCTTGTTTGTATACGTGCCGGTGTGCTGGGGTTTCGTCAGTTCGCTGTTTGAATTCGAGATCGGCAGCGCGTCGCGCTTCGTGGGAATCGACAATTACGTGGAGTTCTTCACGGCTGATCCCGTGGCGTGGGTCTCGTTTGCGCACATGCTATTTTTGGCGGGATTCGCGGTGTGTGCGCGCCTGACGATCCCGCTGATCGTGGCCAAGCTTATCTACTCGCTGGGCCAGGAACGTTCGCGCTACATTTACCGAATCATCTTCCTCGTCCCCATCGTGGTGCCGGCCGTAGCGATTCAGTTGATCTGGGGCGGGCTCATCTACGCCGAGCACGGCCTGGTCAACGAGACCCTGAGAGCCTTGGGGCTGGGCGAGTTCGTTCGCGGCTGGTTGAGCAACCCCAACACGGCGCTGGTGGCGATGGCCATGATTGGATTTCCCTTCGTGGGCGGCTTCGAGGTGCTCATCTATTACGCCGGCCTGACCGGCATTCCCGATAGCGTAAACGAGGCGGCCAAGCTCGAAGGCTGTGTCGGAATCCGCAAGTTCTTTCTCATCGACATTCCGCTCGTGGCGAGTCAGCTCAAGCTGATCTTGATCCTGACCATCATCGGCGGCGTGCAGGGCTTCGAGAGCATCCTTATCCTCACGCGCGGCGGCCCCGGCTTCACGACCACGGTCCCCGGCTTGTGGATGTATTTCAACGCCTTCAGCTTCCAGCGCATGGGCTACGCCTGCGCCATCGGCGTGATCCTCTTCGGAATGATCTTCGGATTGACCCTGCTCAACATGAAATACTTCCGCACGACGGAACAACTGGAGGGCGGGCGATGAACCGGCTCACGCAAGTCGCCCTGCACGCGGCTATCATCGCCTTTGCCGCGGCGACGCTGCTTCCCTTCGCCTTCGTGCTCAACAATTCCTTTCGCACGAACTCGGAGATCTTCCACAGCTTCTTCGGACTGCCCCGGTCGCTGGAAAGCGCCGCGCAACTGGCCTTGCCCGCTCTGACGGATCCCACGAGGCCCGCGCCGGTCGAAAACGCCGAAGGCGTCGTGCACCAGGGCACCGCCCGTGAGGCCCTGCTCGCGCATCTGGCCATCGCGACGCGCGGATACCGCTACGCATGGGAGAGCATTCGGCCGTATATGCTCAATACCTTTATCGTGTGCGGGTTGACCGTGGCGGGTGTGCTTTTCTTCGGTTCGGTAACGGCGTACATTCTCTCGCGATACCGTTTCCCGGGGTCGAAGGGCCTTTTCTATTACATCATCAGCACGATGATGTTTCCCGCCGTGCTGACGCTCGTGCCGAGCTTCATGCTGGTGCGCGAGTTGGGGCTGCTCAATTCGTACTGGGCGATGGTGCTGCCGTATATTGCGGGCGGCCAGGTGTTCGCGATCTTCGTGTTCAAGAGCTTCTTCGACGGGCTGCCGGAGGAATTGTTCGAATCGGCGCGGCTCGATGGCGCGGGGCATTTTCAATGCTACCGGCACATCGTGATCCCGCTGTCGAAGCCCATTTTGTCGGTGGTGGCCGTTATGACCACCCTCGGCACGTGGAACAATTTCCTGTGGCCGTTCATCACGAACACGGAGGGCAAATACCACGTGCTGGCCTCGGGACTGTATGTAATGGCCACTTCGCAATTCGGCCAGAACTACAGCACGCTTTTCGCCGCGTATATGCTTTCGAGCATTCCGCTGCTGCTGCTCTTCGTCTACGCGACGAAGCCGTTTATTCAGGGTGTGACGTCGGGGGCTTTCAAGGCGTAGGAAGAATGGATCCTATGGGTCTTATAGGTCTTATGGGCCGGATGGGTGCCCATAAGACCTATAAGACCCATAAGACTTATTTGCGGGCAATTAGCTAGACTGTCGGACTTTTCTTCGGCGAGGGCGGCGCGAGGTAGCCGGCCAGGCGCTCCCAGTAGCCCAGAACTATCCACAGCAGGAACGGCAGGGTCAGGAACAACTCGCCGAGGGCCGTGGGGATTTCCGGCGAGTGGGCGATGCGCGAGGCGAAGGCAAAGGCCAGAAACAGGTAGATTACGTGCCCCGCGAACAGCACGCCCAGGCCGATTGCTACCGCTTTCAGGCGGCGGCGCCAGCGCAGTCCCGGCGTAATCGCCATCAGAGCGATGAAAGGCGGGATGTTGAACACCAGCGCGCCGACGTTTAATGCGGGATGGCGCGGCCCCATGTTGTATTGCAGCATGGTGCCGGTGTTGAACATGCCTTGCGCGATCGCGTCGACGCTGTCGATGGGCATGCCCAGGCAAAGCCGCAGGATGGGCGCGGTTACGTTTCCGAGCAGGCCGGCGTAGTACGGCAGCACGTAG
>JAVEWL010000385.1:0-5779 GCA_034004565.1 FCB group bacterium
GAGCCGAGCGCGGAACGGGAGTATACCTTTGAATCCCCCTATACCATCGTGCCGATTCCCGAAGGGTTCCGGCTCTAGGGCAAGGCGTTGCTGCGCGAGGCCAGTATGACCGACTGGAGCAACGAGCAGGCCGTGGACCACTTCCAGCGGCGGCTGCGCAAGATGGGGATCTTGCGGGCGCTCAAACGCATGGGCGCGCAAGAGGGGCAGGCGGTTTTCATTGGGGACGTGGAGCTTGAGTACCAACCTGAGTGACATTCGAACGCTTGTCATCAAGATCGGCACATCGCTGCTGACCGGCGAGCGAGGCTTCGACGGGCAAGTCCTGGAATCGGTGGTCAAGGAACTCGCCCACCTGAAGCGCGAGCACGACACCAACGTCCTCATCGTGACATCGGGCGCCGTGGGCTGCGGCATGGACGTGCTCGGCCTGAAGACCAAGCCGACGCTCCTCCCGGTCAAGCAGGCCGCCGCGGCCGTGGGCCAGGCACGGCTCATGCACTACTACGAAACCCTGTTCGACGTCTACGGCGACGGGCTGCGTGTGGCGCAGGTGCTCCTCACCGGCGCGGACCTCGACAACCGCCACAGCTACCTCAACATCCGCAACACCATCCGGGCGCTGTTCGATTTCCGAAACGTCGTGCCCGTCATTAACGAGAACGATTCGACCGCCACGGACGAGTTGCACGGCCTGCGATTCGGCGACAACGACACGCTGGCCGCGCGCGTGGCGGCGAAGATCGGCGCCGATCTGCTTATCCTGCTCAGCGACGTGGACGGGCTCTACGACAAGAACCCCGCCAAGCACAAGGACGCGAAGATCATCGAGCGCGTCGAGGCCGTGACGGAAGAGATTGAAGCGGTCGCGGGGGACGCGGGCAGCGTGGCCGCCACGGGGGGCATGAAGACCAAGCTCCAGGCCGCGCGGATCGCGTGCACGGCGGGCCTGCCCATGGTCATTACCAACGGGCGGCGCGAGAACGTCATTCACAACGTGCTCTCCGGCAAGGGGCCGATGACCCTCTTCGACACCTGCAACGGCTCGATGTCGCAGCGCAAGCGCTGGATCGCCTTCGGCCGCGCCACACGCGGTACGCTCGTGGTCGACGACGGCGCCCGCGACGCCTTGCTGAAGAAAGGCAAGAGCCTTCTCGCCGCCGGCATCACAGACGTGAGCGGCACCTTCGAAATCGGGGCGTCGGTGCGGATCGACGACGCGGCGGGCCACAGCATTGCGTGTGGTCTCGTCAACTACTCCAGTCAGGACCTTGAGCAAATCAAAGGCCGAAAGAGCAAGGAAATCCAGGCAATCCTCGGCCGGAAAGACTTCGACGAAGTCATCCACCGCGACAACCTCGTGCTGCTATAGCCCAGGCTTACGCGGCGCGGCCCTCCCGCGCAATTACTGCGGAACAACCCTCATTTACTTAACAAATCCAAGAATTATGAGATCGCCCTATCCTTAATTCAGGGACAGACTACGAATTACTGGCACAGTCGAGCACTGTCTGCCAGTAATTCGTAGTCTGTCCCTGAATTACCGAATTAATAATTAATTCAGTCGGTGGTTCCAGGTGGGGGCGGTGGGGTCAAGGGATTTGATGTCGCGGGTGAGGGAGATTTGGTCGTTGGTCAGGCGTTGCTTGAAGTCGAGGCCGGGGAGGCGGTTGAAGCATTCGAGGGTGAGCTGGTAGCGGCTGTCCCTGTCTTGGGCGCTTTCGAAGGCTTGTTTCTCACGGCGGACTTCGGCGAAGAAGTCCTTCCAGAAACGCGGGCCGTACGTTTGTTCGCATTCCAATAGGATATACGCGTGAATGCGGTCGACCTGGTTGGCGGGGATATCGGCGGGGAAGACGTAGCCTTCTCGGCGGTAGCGTTGGCAGGTTTCGGCTTGGCCTGCGCGGGTTTGACGGACTGCCTCGTCCAGGATGGGATTCGATGCGACGGCGGCGCTGGCCTTGGTGCCGATGTTCCATCCGACCATTTCCCAGCCGAATTGCGCGCGGGTGGCCGCGACGAAGTTGTGCCCCATTTCCTCGATGTAGCCGGATACGTGCGGGATCTTGTACTGGTTCCACTCTTCGTGGCGACCCAGATCGAGGTTTGTGTCGTCGTACCAGAGGGCGCACTCGCTGGTGCCGCCGAAGGCATCCGCGTGGCCGGGCGGGAAGTTGTACACCACGATGATGTACTTGGTATGGACACCGACGATGTCGTATAGGGCGTCGTAGGCCTTGGTGAGGTACGGCAGCACAATCTCGGCGGCTTCTTCGCGTTGCTTGGGGGCGAACAGGTAGACGTGCTCGCTCTTGAGCAGGCAGCCGGGGCCGCCGATAGCGGCCTCGAAGCTGGTAAGTTCCGGGTATTTCAGACCGGGGTTCAGGCGTTGGGCGCCGTCGCCTGGCGTTTCCGGGGCCGAGGCTAACGCGATGGCTTCGGCGGTCTGGCTGTGGCTGTTGGCGCGGGCATAGTCGATTGCGCGTTTGCCGGAGAGGTCGGCGATGCCGGCGTCGGCGCCGCCTTTGAGCAGAGTTTCGCAGGTCCCTACGTGGCCGCTTTCCGCGGCGAGGTGGAGCGGGGTGCGGCCGCCTTCGTCGACGGCATTCGGGTCTGCGCCTGCCTGGATGAGCAGATTGACCTGGTTGTGATCGCCGATGGTTGCGGCTTCGTGGAGCGGCGTGTTTACACCGGCATGGGGTTGAGGGGGCCTTACGTTGCGCAGCCTGGCGAGCAAGGGAAAGAGCAGGACGAGGATGATGGCCGCGACGATGGCGATCGTGGTGCGTGACATTTCAAAGCCTTCTCCCTGTTGGATGGTATTTGCCCCCATTTCTATGTTAGCACAAGGGCGTGCTTTGAAGTAACCCTGAATTCCTGTTCGGGATCTTTGGGTTCAAGCGGAGCGCTACGAAGAAAAAGCAAAAGACCCCGAATGGGAATTCGGGGTTACATGAAGCCCCCCCAGAGTGAGGGGTGGTTTACATCTTGTTCGGGGTATGCGATGGTAGTGCCTCTGCGGGGGAAACCGTATTGAGGATTGGGAGGAAGCGATGATGCGGTGTTTTGCGATGGTGCTGCTGGTGTTCTGTGTGTGCGGCGGGGCGTTGGCGGGGCCGCTTGTGAGCGGGGAACCGATTGTCGTCGGGACGGCCGACGGGCGGGGACCGCTGGCGGCGCAGGCGATTCAGTCGATTCCGGTGGGTGCCGCGTTTGTGTATGGGTCGGCGCAGCCGGATCTTTTTGTCAGCACGACGAAGTATGGGCTTGAGACGGGGCTGTTTCTTTATCGGTGGGTTGCGACTGCCGAGGGTGGGGTGCCCGTGTTTGGCGAGCGCAAGGCGGTTGCGTTTCCATTCGAGAGCAACTTTCCGCCGATGGGTTCCATTGTTCAGACGCAGGATGGGGCGGTGCATGCCGTGTGGGTTGCGGGCACGACGCTGGTGCATGGGGTGTTCGACAAGGATGCGATGCGTTTCGATGAGGCGGGCCGGGTCGAGGTTGAGGGGTTGCCGCGCGGGGCGGGTTCGATGGGGTTGGCGCTTAACGCCGACGGCAGCGTCGAGGTGCTGCTGGGGGTGTCGGCCGGGGCGCCGTCGGAGCTGACGGGCGTGAATTCACGCAATCCCGAGTATCGCCCTTACGACGGCGCGGGCGTGTGGCGCGGCGGGTTTCCGTATGTGGGGATGTACGCGGTTCGGTTGCCGCGGCTGTTCGAGGGACCGGCGGAGCCTGCGCGGCGCGTGTCGCCGACGGACCACGAGGTACGGTCGAGTTATGTGCGGATGACGCAGGTGAATTTTGGTCCGGGGCACGAGCGCGATGTATTGACCGGATCGCTTTTTGGGGCGCTGCATTTCTACCGCAACACCGACGTTTCAGGGCTTGCGCTCGAGGCGCAGCGCATGGCTGTGGGCGCGGACAGCAATGCGTTGCGGCATCCGATTATCACGCCGTCGCCCGTGGCCTACCCGGATCCGGTGACGGGCCTATCGAACGTGGTGGCTGGGGGCGAGGGCGGCCTGCATTTCTACCGGTTCCAGGGGAAGTTCACGGAGGCGGGCACGCCGGTGTTTGATGCGCCGAGGCCCGTGCTCGAAGAGAACGCGCGGTTGTATGCGGGCACGCTGCCGGTGCCGAATGTGGTGGACTGGGACGGCGACGGGTTGCCGGACCTGGTGTCGGGCAACTCGGACGGGAAGGTTCTCTTCTTCCGCAATATTGGCCGGGTGGATGCGCCGGCGTTTGGTGTGGGGGTGCCGCTTGAGGCGGGCGGGCGCGTGATCCATGTGCAGCCGGGATACGGTCAGGACATTCAGGGGCCGGGCGAGGCGCGCTGGGGGTATACGTGCCCGACGGTGGCGGACTGGAATGGGGACGGGTTGCCGGACCTCCTCATGAGCGACAGCACGTCGCGGCACACGGTGTACATGAACCGGGGCGAGAAGGGGAAGCCGGTGCTGGATGCGGAGCATCCGCTGTATTTCGAAGATTTGGATATGCACGGCACGTGGCGCGTGAAACCGGCGATCGCGAAGTTGGGCGAGCGGATGGCGTACGTGGCGTTGGACGACCAGGATCAGTTTCATCTGTACTGGCGCGTGGACGATTACCAGATTGCGGATGGGGGGAAGCTGACGCTGGAGGACGGGAGCGTTATCGGGGCGAATTACCTGTCGGCCGGCGGTACGGGGCGGCTGAAGCTGAATCTCGTGGATTGGAATCGGGATGGGGCGACAGATTTGATTGTGGGGACGCCGCGGCATGCGTCGGTGCCGAACCCGAAGACGGGACTGCCGCAGTCGCTGGGGAAGCCGGGGGCGGCGATTCTGTTTTTGCGCAATGTGGGGAGCGATTCGGCGCCGGTGTTCCGGTTTCCGGAGTTGATGTGTTTCAAGGGGGAACCGATTTACCTCGGGCAGCATGCGTGCGGGCCGGCGCCGGCGTTTGTGAGGGAGGGGAAGGGGCCGGATCTGGTGTGCGGCGAGGAGAGCGGGCGGATTATTTATTTCGCGCGGGAGGATTTGTCGCCGGTGGAGTGATTGGGAACCCATGGGAGCTATGGGAGTCATGGGAAGTATGGGAGGGATGAAAAGACCGTTACGGCGGTAGTGGTCTTTTCACGGCGGGCGCGGGTTGTGTGGTACTCTATGCGTTCTCAAGACCCACAGGAAACGGTCACCGCTTACGCATTTGGAGGGGCGGACGGTATGCAGGTACAAGGCACATCGTTACGGGACGATATGGAACGGATCGGGCGCCAGGCTCGGGCCGCGTCGGATGCGTTGCGCTCGCTGACGCGCAAGGTGAAGGACGAGGCGTTGCGCACCGTCGCGGTGCGGCTACGTGACGAACGGGCGCGCCTGAAATCCGAAAACGTGAAGGATCTGGAGGCGGGCCGCACGAAGGGCCTCAGCGCGGCCATGCTGGATCGGCTTGAGTTGAACGACAAGCGTATCGAGGCGATGGCCGAAGGGCTTGAGATCGTGGCGTCGCTGCAGGATCCCGTGGGCGAGATCGTGTCGCAGACGGTGCATCCAAACGGGCTGCGTATTGCGCAGATTCGGCAGGCGATTGGTGTGGTGGGGATTATTTACGAGAGCCGTCCGAATGTTACGGCGGACGCGGCGGCGCTTTGCCTGATATCGGGCAATGCTTGCGTGTTGCGGGGCGGGTCGGAGGCGATTCATTCAAACCTGGCGATTGCGCAGGTGTTTATCGACGGCTGCCGGGCAGCGGGCGTTCCGGATCACGCGGTGCAGATGATTTCGACGACGGA
>JAVEWL010000386.1:0-5775 GCA_034004565.1 FCB group bacterium
ACTTCTTTCTTGAGCCGCCACTGTTCCTGACGTGTTTCTTCGCGTTCTGTTTCCAGTTCGGTGATGCGGTTGCGTGTTCCGATGAGCAGTTTGCGCAGGTCTTCCACGCAGGCGAGGAGTTCTTTTACCTCGTCTTCGATATCGCGACGAACAGTGTCCTCGCTGTGCTTCAACGCAATTGCGCCCCGTGCTCCTTCCGCAGCTCGGCGAGGATGGCGTCCGACGCCCCCTGGGTATCGGCATCCGTGAGGGTGCGCTCTTCAGACTGGAATACCAGGCCCAAAGCCACACTCTTCTTACCCGCCGGGACCTGCTTGCCCGTGTAGATATCGAATATCTTAACCCGCTTGAGCAGTTTTCCGCCAGACCTTTTTGCGGTGTCGAGGAGGGTTCCGGCGGGAACCTCGGCATCGACAAGCACTGCCAGGTCGCGCATGGAGGACGGGAATTTCGGGATCGCCTCGAATTGGGCCGCCGCCGCCTGGGCGCTCAGGATGGATTTCAGGTGCAACTCGAGCATGTACACGGGCTGCTCGATGTCGAAGGCCTTCAGGACGGCGTCGGTGACGCGCCCGAGGATGCCGACGCGCCGGCCGTCCACTTCGACGCTTCCGGACTGGTCGGCCGTGAAGGTGGGCGAGTCGAGGGGCGCGAAGGCCGGGGTGAGTCCGAAGAAGTCGAGGACCGCCTCGGCGTAGCCCTTGATGTCGTAGAAATCGAGGGGCTGAAGGGGGCGGCTCCAATGCTTATCGACGCCGTAGCCGGACAGGACGACCGTGGCGCGGGCTTCCTGCTCGGGCAGGGTCTCCCCCGCTTTCGGATGATAAACCGGGCCGACCTCGAAGACGGCGAGGTTATGGTTGCCGCGCCGGACGTTGAGCGATACCGTCGAGAGCAAGCCGGGGATCAGGCTCGAGCGCATGGTCGACTGCGTCTCGGCAAGCGGATTCTGCAAGGTCACCATTTCGCCGTCGAGGCGAGCGCGCTTCAGTTCGTCGTAGGAACTGAAGGACATGTTCATCGTCTCGGTGAGGCCCATCGAGACCAGGTATTCGCGAAGGCGCTGGAGGGCGGTCTCTTCGGGAGCGATCTTCGTGTCCATGGGGCGCACGGCGGGCACGCGCTCCGGAATATTCCCGTAGCCGTGCAGACGCGCCACCTCCTCGATGAGGTCAGCCTCGAGGCGGACGTCGTGGCGCCAGGTCGGCACCCGAACCGAGAAGGAGGTATCCCCCGCTTCCAGAATTTCGAATCCGAGGCGCTTGAGGATGTCGCGCTGCTCGGCGTGGTCCACTTCGGCGCCGAGGAGCAGGGCCGTGCGGTCGTAGCGCAGGCTGACCTCGATGGCGCCCATGGGCTTCGGGTGCGCGTCGATCGCGCCGGGGGCCACCTCGCCGCCGGCCACTTCGCGCATCAGGGCCGCGGCCCGGTCAACGGCATAACGCGCCATCACGGGGTCGGCGCCGCGCTGGAAACGCTGCGAGGCTTCCGTGACGAGGGCGAGGGTGCGGGCGGTCTTGCGGACCGACGCGGGAAGGAAGTAGGCGCTTTCGAGGAACAGGTTGGTCGTGGTCTCCCCCACTTCGCTGTCGAGTCCGCCCATGACACCCGCGACGGCCACGGGGTCCTTCGCGTCGGCGATGACCAGCATATCGGGGTTCAGCGTTCGCAGTTCGCCGTCGAGGGTCTTCATGGTTTCGCCCGCGCGAGCTGTGCGCACGACAATACGGTTTTCGGAAAGCTTGTCGTAATCAAAGGCGTGGAGCGGGTGTCCGGTCTCAAGGAGGACGTAGTTCGTGACGTCCACGATGTTATTGATGGGACGCATGCCCGCCTGCGTCAGGCGGCGGGCCATCCAGTCGGGTGACGGGCCGATCTTGACGTTCGTGAGGACCCGCCCGATGTAGCGGGGACACAAATCGGGGTTTTCGATGGTGACCGATGACAGTTCCGAAGCGGGACGGCCCGACTCGATCAAGCCGGTTTCGGGCACTCGGTACGGTGTCTTCAGGAGGGCCGAAAGCTCGCGAGCAACGCCGATCATGCCGGCCCAGTCGCCGCGGTTCGGCGTGACCTCGATCTCGACAATGATGTCGTCCAGCCCTAGCACGGGGAGGATGCTCTCCCCCACTTTCGTCGCCGGATCGAGTATCAGGAGCCCGGCGTGTTCCTCGCCCATGCCCAGCTCGCGCGCCGAGCACATCATGCCCTGCGACTCGATGCCGCGCATCTTGCGTTTGCCGATTTCGAAGCCGCCGGGCAGGCTCGCGCCGACGACGGCCGTGGGGACCTTATCCCCCGCCTTCATATTCTTGGCGCCGCAGACGATCGTGATGGGCTCGGCGCCGCCCACATCCGTCTTGCAGACGACCAGCTTGTCCGCGTCGGGGTGCGGCTCGATGGACACGATCTGCCCTACGTAGACCTCGCGGATCTCTTCGCCGGGACGCTCGACGGACTCGATTTCGAGGCCGAGCATGGTCAATTGGTGGGCGAGTTCGTCCACGGGCATCGTGATGTCGATAAGCTCTTTAAGCCAGTTCAGTGAGACGCGCATGTTATAGCTGCTCCAGGAAGCGGACGTCGTTTTCGTAAATATGATGGATGCTGGGAATCGCGTGTCTCAGCATGGTGATACGGTCGATGCCGAATCCGAAGGCGAACCCGGTGTACTTCTCGGAGTCGTAGCCGGCGTACTGGAACACCTTGGGGTGGACCATGCCGCAGCCCAGGATCTCGAGCCAGCCGCTGTGCTTGCAGACGCGGCAGCCGGACCCTTTGCAGATCGTGCAGGAGACATCCACCTCCGCCGAGGGTTCGGTGAAGGGGAAAAAATGCGGACGGAAGCGCAGGCGCGTATCCGGTCCGAAAAAGCGCGTGATGAAGTGGAGCAGCGTGCCCTTGAGGTCGGCGAAACTGACCCCCTGGTCCACCAGCAGGCCCTCGATCTGATAGAACATGGGGCTGTGGCTGGCGTCGGCATCGACGCGGTACACCCGGCCCGGCGCCACGATGGCCACCGGCGGCGGCGTCGATTCCATGACCCGCATCTGCACCGGCGAGGTCTGCGTGCGCAGCACCACGCCCGGACGCACGAAGAAGGTGTCGTGCGAATCGCGGGCCGGATGGTCGGCGGGCGTGTTCAAGCTGTCAAAGTTGTAGTATTCGGTCTCGATATCCGGCCCCGTGGCGACCTGAAAGCCGAGTTCGCGGAAGATATCGACCACCTCGGCGGTGACCTTCGGGATCGGATGCATGCGGCCGCGCGCCGGGCGGCGCCCCGGCAACGAGAGGTCAACGCGCGGTGCGGTGCTGGCGGGTTTCTGGTCCTCGAGCTCCGTCTTCCGCAAGTCGAGCGCCTGGCTGACGGCGTTCTTGACGTCGTTCGAGACCTTGCCCATTTCGCGGCGGACGTCTTCGGGCAGGATCGAGAGACCGCGCAGGACCTCCGTCAGTTCGCCCTTGCGTCCCAGGATTCGGACGCGTATGTCCTCCAAATCCTTGAGTCCGGAGACCTTGGCGATCTCGCCGAGGACCTGGTCCCGGATCTGCTCGATTTTATCCTTCATTCACGCGTCCTTTCCGAAAATGCTATTCAAATAACGCCGTGCCTATGCGCACGATCGTCGCGCCTTCCTCGATGGCGACCTCGTAATCGTTCGACATGCCCATGGACAATTCCGCGAGCCCGTGGGCCTCCGCGAGCCTGCGCAGCCCGGCGAATACCGGCCGCACCGTCTCGGGATCGTCCACGAACGGCGCCATCGTCATCAACCCACGCACCCGCAGGCGCGTCAGCGGCGCCAGCGCGGGCAACACCGCCGGCAACTCCTCCGGCCGGAACCCGTGCTTCGATTCCTCGCCGCTTACGTTCACCTCGATCAGGATATCGAGCGGCGTTTCGCGGGCTTCGGCGCCCTTGTTCAAGGCTTCCGCCAGTTCCAGGCGGTCCACCGAATGCACCCAGTCAAATACCGCGCCCACATCGCGCGCCTTCCGCCGCTGGACCGAGCCAATCATGTGCCAACGGACCGCCCTTCCAACCGCATCCATCTTGGGCCGTGCCGCCTCAATGCGGCTCTCGCCAAAGTCGCTGATGCCCAGATCAACCAGCGCCCGGACCTCCTCAACGCCCACGGACTTCGTCACGGCCAGAAGCCGCACGCTCTCCGGGGACCGTCCGGCCCGCCCGGCCGCGGCATCCATCCGCTCGCGGATGCGGCGCAGATTATCCGCGATCTTGAACCACAAAGCCGACAAAACGACAGCCCCCACGCGTTGGAAAGAATCCGCATATGATAAGACTGCGACGCGCGGGTTTCAAATGATGGATGAATTGCGCTCAGTGCTCCCCGGTTTCCATTTGCCTGATATTCGAGCCCGCTTCAGCGGGCTTTTGACCTTTGCCCCCGCCTTCAGGCGGGGGGTAAGGGCTGCCCTCTACCGAAGAAGCCGGCTTCAGCCGGGCTTTTCGATCCTGCTTTAGCTGAAGCGAAGCCCGAGAAGTCCGGCTGAAGCCGGCTTCCTTTTTGAAATTGAAGCCTGTTACCCCCCGCCTGAAGGCGGGGGCAAAGGTCAAAAGCCCGCTGAAACGGGCTCGAAAATCAGGCAAATGAAAGCTGGGGAGCACTGAGCGAAAACCGGGGGCAAGGAGGACTCAACCATTCATCGCGCTAACTTGCGCGAAGGTCCTTGATCAGATGCGCATCGGGCGTGATCAACTCAGGGCCAACATCGAGATTGCGCGTAAGGATATCGCGCAGGGAGAGCCATACGCTTTCCGCGTCCCACTGTTTCCCGTGCGGCCCGAAGGAAGCCGGATGCTCAGACAGGAACAGGTTTACGACATGCGCCAGGGTCCAATCCCGTGGGATCCAGGCGGGAAGAGCAATGGCGACGGCGATGGCGCAAGGCAACGCGAAGATGAGGATTGCGAACGTGCCCGAGTACAGGATAGCCATTGTTTGGGATAACGGAGCGACTCGCATGCCGTTGAGGAGCATTCCCAGGAAGTAGAACGCGCCGGCGCTCAAAGCGATTCCGAATACTACCGAGACCAGAAGGTGCAGCCAGCCGGGAAGCAGGCCGGGCAGATCGGGCAGTTCCAGTCTGGTTTCACGTGTTATTCTTCGCCAAAGCCTGCGTCGGCCAAGCCGGGGAAGCAGTTCAGCCAATCGCGTCTCCGGAGTGATGGCACTCTTGTTGTGCCGGGTGTGGCGCAGAAACGCGTTTCGCAGGCGAAAGAAGACCGGAACGGTTGGGCAGGAGCTGTCCGTACTCTCGAGCGCGGTCAGAATGTAATGGTACAGACTACCAACGGTGGAGAAGCGGTAATCCTCTTCGATGGTAATGCCGAACCTTTCCTCGGAGTCCATCGCAATGCATGTCAGCTCGAGACCCATCGTACCCTCACGTGTTATTGGTTGCCTCCGAAAAGGATGTTACTCGAAATCCACCGTAGCCTCCACTTGAGCACGTCCCGGCCACTTCTTTCAGGGTAAAGGATAAGCGACACCCTCAAGCCCTTGGAGTCGGCCTGAAGGCGCGCGGTGGATGGGGATCGGCTGGATCGTTGGCGGTAAAGGCGAACTATTCCACCCTGAATTTCTGTACTCTTCGGTTCCCGTGCTCCAGTACGTACAGGTTCCCGTAAGCGTCTACTTTGATGCATGTCGCGGTCACAAATTGATCCGGCTTGGAGCCCGTGCTGCCCCATTTGCGTATGAAGGTCCCGTCGGGCGCAAACTCCTGAATTCGGTTGTTCTTGCTGTCCGT
>JAVEWL010000387.1:0-5752 GCA_034004565.1 FCB group bacterium
TGTCTTCGAGCGGCGCAAGGAACTCGCGTTGTTGAATGCGCTGGGGTTTGAGCGTGGGGTGGTGTTCCGGTTGCTGTTGCTGGAGTACGGGTTGCTGTTGCTGATGGGGACGCTGAGCGGCGGTGTCGCGGCCCTGGTGGCGATGGCGCCGGCGTTGGCGTCTTCGGGGGCGGATGTGAATCCGGTGTCGCGGGCGGCGGTGTTTCTGCTGGTGCTGGCGTGCGCGGGGGCGTGCGTGTATGGGGCGCTGGCGGTGGGGTTGCGGCGCAGGGATTCGGGGGGGTTGCAGGCGGAGTAGGGTGGGGAGCGGGACGGCGTGCGCGTGCCCGCACCCACACGCTTCGCTACGCTACGCTTGAAGGTGGCACCCAAGAGAACTTACTCCAGATAACCCTCAAGGGACATGCCACCTCCAAACTCGTTTGGGGGTGCTTGGAGACTTGGGCGATGATTCGAGTTTTCACCTCATTCATTAAGCACCCCCAAACAAGTTTGGAGGTGGCATGTCCAAGAAGTGACGTTTGTGGCTGATCCGTTGGATTGCGTTGGTGCAGCCCCACTTCACGCTTCGCGGGAATGGGATGAAGGCTTGCCTCAGATACGGTCTGCGCAGGGGTATTTACCTTTTTTCGAGTGAGCGCTTTTGTCCTGAATTCGTGGTGTCAATGTTTAAGTGCTTGTTCTGCAAGGCTGTGTATTCTGACTGGTGATTGGCATGGGGGTTGCTTTCTCTTCTCCAAGTGCCGCGGCCCGGGGTGCCATAGGGTCGTGCGGTGATAAATAACGGGTGGCACAAGGAGCAGAGTACATGACACCAGTATCGAGAATCAGGGTATCGGCGCTTGTCGCGGTGGCGATGATCGCCGGAGCCGCGATGGCGGCGGGCACCCTTTCGTTGACGCCCGCCAAGGGCGCGGATTTGGCGTTGCCGGCGCCGGCCGTGACGCCGGTGCAGAGCGGCTCGCTCGCGTCCGCACAGGCGTTGAGCGACGGATTTGCGACGATTGTCGAGCAGGCTTCTCCGGCGGTGGTATTCATTGACGTGGAGAAGGATGCGAAGGGTTCGCCGGCGGGCTTTTTTGGTCCCGGCGAAGCCAATCCGATGGAGTTCTTTTTCGGTCCCGGCATGCGCGGGCGCGGCGGACGGATGCCCATGAACGAGGCCCCGATGAAGGGCCAGGGTTCCGGGTTCATCATCACGCCCGACGGCTATATCGCGACGAACAACCACGTGGTCGGTGACATGGACCGCGTGCGCGTGACGATGGCGGACGGGCGCCGTTTGGATGCGAAGATTATCGGATCGGATCCGCAGACCGAGATCGCGTTGATCAAGGTTGACGCGGAAGGTCTGCCGACGGTGCCGATGGGCGACTCGCAGAATCTGCGGGTGGGCGAATGGGTGCTGGCGATCGGCAGCCCGTTTGGTCTGAGCCATACGGTTACGGAAGGCATTGTGAGTGCGCGCGGCCGCGGCAACGTGGGCATCGTGGACTACGCCGACTTCATCCAGACGGACGCGGCGATCAACCCGGGCAACTCGGGCGGTCCCTTGCTGAACCTGCGCGGCGAGGTGATCGGGATGAACACGGCGATTCTGAGCCCGAGCGGCAGCAGCGCCGGTATCGGCTTTGCGATTCCCGTGAACATGGTGAAGTACGTGGCCGGCGAATTGCAGAAGACCGGCAAGGTGACGCGCGGTTACCTGGGCGTGTCGATTCAGGACCTGACGCCGGACCTGGCGAAGTACTTCGGCATCGACAAGAACCAGGGCGTGCTTGTGGCCGATGTGTCGCCCGGCTCGCCCGCGGAGAAGGCCGGCCTGAAGCGTGACGACGTGATCGTCAGCCTGAACGGTCAGCCTATCGGCGAAGGCGGCGCATTCCGCACGCATGTGGCGACCACGGCGCCCGGTTCGACGGCGCGCGTGACGGTGCTGCGCGAAGGCCAGACGATCGAGAAGGACGTGACGGTCGGCACGCTGCCGAGCCGCGACGGCGAGGCGGACGTGACGCCGGCGTCGAACGATGAAGAGCCTGAGGCGCGCGGCGGGCGGCTGGGCGTGGCCCTGGCGCCGCTGACGGCGGAAATCGCGCAGCAGTTGAACTACGAGAATGAGAAGGGCGTGGTGGTGACGGGCGTGCAGCCCGGTTCGCCCGCGGCCCGCGCGGGGATTCGTCCCGGCGCGTTGATTAAGGAAATCAATCGCGAGCCCGTCAGCGAGCCCGAGCAAGTCAAGGGTGCGCTGAAGGAAGGGGCACGCGATAACACGGTTCTCCTCCTGATCCGAGAGGGCGCCGGCACCCGTTATGTAGCTGTCGACCTCGCATAAGGATACCCTTGCGCACCCCCTACCCGGCCGGCGTCGGTACGATTCCCGCGTACCGGCGCCGGTACTTTTTTGGGGGGGAGCTATGGACGAGATGGACTTTATGGACGAGATGGACAGAAAGCAGTCAGCCGATATTGTCCATCTGGTCCATCAAGTCCATTTCGTCCAGGTTGCATCAGACGAGGGGCTTTTCTTCGCGGAAGGCGAGGGCGAGGGTGATGGATACGGCGAGGGCGAGGGCGGCGGGGACTGCCCAGAAGTAGTGGTAGTCGACGGCGCCGGTGAGGGAGGACCTGAGGGTCTGGGCGATGAGGCCGGCGAGGCGAAAACCCAGCACGGCGCCGATGCCGAAGGCGATGATGTTGAAGAACTGTTGCGCGCGGGCGCGTTCGGTTGCGCCGCTGTGGGTGTCGAGGTAGATGAAGGCGGTGATGAAGAAAAGGGCGAAGTAGACGCCGTGTCCCGCGATGCCGAGCACCGTCAGGGGGAGCGCGGGCAGGAAGGCGAACAGGGTGAAGCGTGCGGTTTGAATCAGGGAGCCCGCGATGAGCAGCGCCTTGAAGCCGAAGCGGACCTGTAGTGTGGCGAGAAAGGCCATGGCCACGACTTCGGCCATTTGTCCGGCGCTTAGCAGGGGCATGAGCGCGCGGTTGGGGACGCCGAGTGAACTGAGGTAGGGGCCCGCGCCGTAGTAGTAGAACTGCATCGCGATGCTGCTGACGAACATGCAGGCCGTGAGTACGAGCAGGCTCGGGCGCAGGAAGAGGCGGATGGCTTTCCAGGGCGCGAAGGGCGGGGGCGGTCCCGCGTGCGGGGAGCGTGGCAGGGTCAGCGTGTAGGCCGCGAGGACCCACGAGGCCACGGCCGAAAGTTTCAGCGCGTCGGCGAGGCGCTCGGTGGCATTTTCGCCGCCGAGCCAGAGGAAGCCGAAGGCCCACGCGATTGATACCCAGCCGATGGTGCCCCAGAGGCGCACGCGGGCGAAGTCCTTTTTCGCGCTGGGGACGTGGTGGAGCGCGACGGTGTTGGTGAGCGCGAGCGTGGGCACGAAGAGCATCGAGTACGCGACGTAGAGCCAGAGAAAGGGTCCGTACTCGGTCTGGCGCGAGAGGGCGTACATGAGGACGCCGCCGATGAGGTGGCACAGGCCGAGCATGCGCTCGGCGCTGAGGTAGCGGTCGGCGATTTGGCCCGCGACGGCCGGCGCGATCAGCGCGGCCAGGGCGGGCATGCCCATGATGATGCCGATTTTCTCGGGCTCGAAATGCAGGTAATTCAGCAGATAGTGGCTGAAGATCGGAAGCATTGACCCGTTTACCACGTACTGCAGGAACATCATTATCGCGAGTTGCGCGTAAAGCGAACGTTTCATCCTTGGCGGAGCGCGTCTTCGTACTCGGCGCACACGAAAGCGTCCTTGCCCAGCAATTCGGTGATGGGGTCGGCGGTCTCGGAGCAAAAGCCGAGGTGGAGGTGGCGCCGCCAGCCTTCCGCGTATTCGTAGCGTTTGGACATCGCGCCAACCTCGCCCGACATTTCCTGCATCGTGCGCAGGTAGCTGTCGAGACCCTGGCTTTTGTCGAGCCACTCTTTTTGTGAGCGGTGGCAGGCGAGGGCGTCGCGCTTGCGTTTGATGACGGAGGTGACGTTGACGTATTGGCCGGGCTTCACGACGCGGCGCATGCCGTCGCGCAGGCCGTAGGGCAGCGCATGGTAGACCGTGACCTCTTCCATCACGGGGTCGCGGGGCGGAATCGAATCGAAGTTGCGCATGCCCCGGCAGAAGGCGGCGGTGACGGCGAGGCGCTGGCTGATCATGTGGTCTTCCATGTAGTCCAGCGGCGGTTGCACGAGCAGGATGGTGGGCTTTACGTCGCGCACGACGGCGGTGAGCCGACGCACCAGTTCGGAGGTGTAATAGACCTCGAGGTCGTCCACGAGGGGTTCGTGGAAGTGGGCGCCCATCGATTTCGCGGCTTCGCGGGCCTCTTCCGTGCGCATGGCGACGATTTCGTCGCGGGTGTAAATGGCTGTGCCGCAGGAGCCGTTGGCTACGTTCATGTAGTGCAATTCGCAGCCGGCCTCGCCCAGCATCATCAGCGTGCCGGCCATCATGAATTCGATATCGTCGGGGTGCGCCGCCACCGCGAACGCCACGTGCTTCGACATGCAATCCTCCTTCGCGCGAAGAGTCGTTTCATTCGTCTGAACTGGCTGACCTGCATCGTAACTCCGGGTATAGGCCACCCCCAAACCTTCTCTTCGGCCATGCCACCCCCAAACTTGTTTGGGGGTGCTTAAAGGGTGAGGTAAACACTTGAATCATCGCTTCACTCTTTAAGCACCCCCAAACAAGTTTGGAGGTGGCATGTCCGAAAAGGTTCTGAGTTCCGAATGCACGTCAGACTGTTTAGTGTAGCGCTTGGTTCCGCAGCGGTTCCAGCGTTTTCCGCGCGGTGTTAAGTTGATCGACGAGTTCCTTGCCTTCTTCGAGCTTCAGGAGCTCTTTCTCGATGTGTTCCAGTTCCGAAGCGGCGCTGGAATCCGTGGGGCTTTGGAGCAGCGCGACTATCTGGAGGTAGCCTCGCGAAAGCAACTCCTCGCTGCGCTTGCCCGCGGCCGAGGCGCGTTTTGCGGCTTCCCGAAACGCTTCCGCGGGCTCGGTGTCGGACTTCTGTGCGAGCAGGTGGGCGCCCAGCAGCCAGTGGGCCTGGCTCAAGGCGTGGTCGTTCCGCTTGAGCTCCTGCGCGAGGCGGAGGTTCAGGCGGGCGGCCTCGAGGCCCTGTTTGGCGTCCTCTTCGGTGATGGTGATGTTGGGCTCGCCCCAACCGGGCCATGTGAACGAGGCGAGGTTGTACGCGACGGGTTTGAGGGCGCCCAGGAGTTCTTCGGCGGCCTTGGGGTCTTTGGGTTTCAGACCTTCGGCCGCTTTCAGGCTGCGGTCAATCGTCGCTTTGGCGAGGGCCATGGCAGAGGCCAGGTCCTTGTGTTCCCAATAGAGCTTCGTCATGGCGTCGTTGGCGGTTTGCGCGGCGGCGGGCGGAGGGAGTTCCTCCAGGTACTTTGTCGCGCCGGGCAGATTACCCGCGTCCACGAGTTTCAGGACGGTTTCGACTTCGGGTGATTGAGGCTTGGTGTCGGCGAAGGCGCAGAGGCACGCCAACGCGCCGAGTTGCAGCATCCAGGACATGGTGCACTCCTTTTCGGGATATGAGGTGACTGGAACGAGCTCACGGGAGTATCCGTGTGGGGCAGCCGCCCTCGGCTGCCAATGCAACACAAAGGCATAAGAATGGCAGCCGAGGGCGGCAGCCCCACACGGTTTACTGTAAAACAGAATGTATAGGCGGCCTTACTGGGCCAAGAGGTTTTCGAACATGCGCAGCGCGCCGGGGTTGAGGGCGCGGAGCTGGCGGTACC
>JAVEWL010000388.1:0-5744 GCA_034004565.1 FCB group bacterium
CTTTGGGCAGCGAGAAGAAGAACGTGGCGCCCTCCCCCACGACCCCTTCGGCCCAGGTTCTGCCACCGTGACGCCGAACAATGCGTCGCACATTGGCAAGCCCCAGGCCGGTGCCCTCGAACTCGTCCGTACTGTGAAGCCGCTGGAACAACCCAAAGAGCTTGTCCGCATACCTCATGTCAAAGCCCGCCCCGTTGTCCCTGACGAAGATGATGTCTTCCGCGGCGTCCGGCATATGCCTCAGCTCGATTATCGCCTCGGGTTTCGAGCTTGTGAATTTTACGGCATTGGAAATCAGGTTCGCCATGACCATCCGCAGCATTTCGCGCGATCCGTAGACATCGGGGAGGCGGTCGACCTGCCAGACGATGTTCCTGCCCTCCAACTCGTGTGCGACCATCTGCAGGACTTCCGTCAGGAGGTCTTGCAGGCTCACGCGCGTCTTGACGAGCTCCGCGCGGCCCATCCGGGAGAAGGACAGCACATCGTCAATCAGCTTGCCCATCTGGAGCGCCGAATCCGAAATCACCGTCAGGTAGTGGCGGCTCTTCTCGTCCAGGTCGTCCGACGCCCGCTTGTTCAACAGGTTCACGAAACCGGTGACGTGGCGAAGGGGCGCCCTTAGATCGTGTGACACGGAATAGCTGAAGGCCTCGAGTTCCTTGTTGGCGATCTCGAGCTGGGCGGTACGGTCGCGCACCCGCTCTTCGAGTTCGGCGTTCAGATGGCGGACTTCTTCCTGGGCCTCCATACGATTTCGCTCCTCCTGGTCACGCTGTAAACGAGCGTTGAGGATGGGCGAGACATACGCGGCAATGCGTTCGAGGAAGCCCTTGTCGTTTTCGGTGAATCCTCCCCGCTTGTTCGCAACGGAGATCAGGCCGATGGTCTCCTGTCCAAAGACGATGGGCACCGAAAGAAAGCACTCCATGAGAATGTGCCCGGTCGGCGTGTGAAAGGGCCCGTTCGAACTATGAGACGTCTTCTCTCTAATGACTTTGCCCCAGAGGCTGTCTCCCCAGGAGTCCGCCGGAAAAACGCTGCACTTGCCGGGGACTTGGCACTCCCCCCAGACATCTCTACTTAGACTGGGAATGATAAGATCTCCGTTTCTCCCGATGTACCCGAAGAGCCCAAGGGGGCAATTGAATATCCTGAGCACGATCGCCAGGACCTCTTCATACATCTCCTCGTCTGGAATGGTCAGAAAGACGTTGGCGATCGCGTTCAGGGTGGTTTTTTCCTCCTCGGAACGGCGCACTGCGTCCTCGGCCCGCTTGCGTTCGGTAATGTCTTTGGCGATATGAATGGAACCCATGACTTCGCCGGTCGGGGCGACGATGGGCGAAGTGGAGGCTTCAAGATAGACGCCGAGACGCGGCTCAAAGATTTCCTCCACGAACGCCTCGCCCGTCCTTAAGGTTTTTTCATGCGGGCACTTTGCGACCGGACACTCGGTGCCGTGGACGATTTCGTAGCACTTTTTCCCAATCAGGGCCTCGCGCGTCATTCCCACGGCCTTCGAATATGCCTCGTTCACCCGCACGAGCGTGAAGTCGGCGTCTTGAACCGAAACCATGTCGGTAATGGAGTCAAAGGTGGTCCGCCATTCTTCCGCAGTGCGCCGGATCTCCTCCTCCTTGCGTTTGCGTTCCACAATGTCCCAGGAAAGATCGGCCAACTGCCACACGATGTCCACGTCGCTTTCGTCGTAGTTTAACGCCTTGTTGCCCACGCCGACGATCGCGGTGATAAGACCGGCTCTGAAAACCGGCACCACAACTTCCCTGGAAACGGACGCGTGTCCCTCGGGCAGCCCTTTGCGGTTCGGCAGGGACGCGTAGTCGTTGTGAATGATCGGACGCCGCGCTTGGACGCATTCCACCCATACGCCCGCTTGAGCCATGTTGTAATGACTGCCCCTTCCCTCGGCCTTGCACATGTTCAGCAGCGTATTGGTGGACCAATTCTGAAGGAAGACGGTCTCCTGATCGGCCTCGATGAAATGATAGAAGCCGATCGAGCTTCCGGTTAGCGCCTCGATTCGATCCAGTGTCGCCGTAAGCAGTTCATCCACGGTGTGCGAATCGGCATACTCCAACAGGAAGAGGCGCGCTTGACGGATGTCTTCCGCCCGCTTGCGCGCGGTGATGTCGCTTATGTACCCGCGGAAGTGCGTAACCACGCCATTGGAATCCCTCCTCACCACGGTGAAGTCATATACCCAGCGATACCCGCCGTCCGCACAAGCAATGCGATACTCTTGATCGAAACAGGGTACCCCGCTCTCGCCGTATGCCTTGCCTTCTTCCGCAATCCGCTCCAGGTCGTCCGGGTGAACGATACGGGCGTACGAGACTTTGCCGCTCGTAAAATCCTCCTGAGTGTAGCCGAATTGCTCCACGACATTGGGTGACACGTATTCAACCGGCCACCCTTCGACGGCCCTCCATAAGAACGCCACGTTCGGCCCGCCAATGAAGAGCTTCCGCTCCTCTTGCAGCGCTTTTTCGACCCGTTCACGCTCGGCACGCGTGCGCAATGTGGCGATGCCGAACGCCAGGTCCGCCGCCAGTTCCTCGAGAAGCCGCATTTCGGGAGGGGTGAACACGTTGGATTCCGTCGAATAGATCTGGAGCGAACCGAAGGTGTTGGCGTTTTCGTCCTGGAGGGGTAGGGCGACGCTGGAACGATAGCCGCGCGCTAAAGCCTTTTCGCGCCACAGGCTGACTTGAGGGTCGACTGCAAAATCCTGGACGCCGGCGCACTTACCACTCCGGATGGCCGTGCCGCTGGGGCCGCGCCCGCGTTCCGTGTCGGCCCAGGTGAGTCTGGCCTCCGCGAGATACCCGTCCTCGACCCCGGCCCATGCAACAGGACGTATGGTTTTCGCTTCATCGTTCTCCGCAAATCCCACCCAGGCGAAGCGATAGCCGGCTTCGTCGCAAAAGATGCGGCAAACCTCGTCGAGCAGCGCCTGCTCGTCCACGGCTCTCATCAGGATCTGGTTGCAACTGCTGATGGCCTGCAATTCGCGATTCAGTCGATGCAGTGCGTTCTCGGCGAGCTTGCGCTCTGTAACGTTTTGAACCGTTCCCACGGACCGGATGGGATTGCCTTCGGCATCGTAGTAGGTCTCGCACTGTTCGTGGACGTATTCTATCCGTCCGTCCGCAAAACGAAGGCGATGATCGATCTTATAAGGGGTCCGGGTACTAAGGGAGTTGTTGTAGGCAAGGTTGACGGCCTCCCGGTCATCGGGATGGATCGCATCCAAGAAAGCCTCGTAGGAGGCGCCGAACTTCCCGGGATCGATTTCGAACATTCTGTAGATCTCATTGGACCATGTGAGAACGTTGCTGGCGATATCCAACTCCCAATTGCCGATCTGGGCGATGTGCTGGGCTTCCGCAAGCCGCTTTTCACTCACTTGCAGGTCCCGGTAGGCCAGCAGGCTGGTCAGACTATCGGCGAGCCGCCAGCTTATCTCCTGAAGGAATCGCTGTTCCTCCTGCGTCCAAACCCTCGGGTGGGAGCATTGGTGGATGCCGAACGCCCAAGGTTTGCCCGACTTGGGATAAACGGCGACCATCATCTGGGACTTGACGCCAAATACCTCGGCACTCACGTTGTTAACGGGTCTTTCCGTCCCGGCGGTATACGTCACGGGGCCGGCGGATTCCAGAGCTTCGCGCAAGTTCTGGGCCATCTCCGGGGGTATCGGTATTTCCACATTCAATATTTTGGCGCCTGGATACTCAGGCTTGGTGACTTCCATGGGAACCCGAAACGCCGGCGCGTCCGGGTCGCACGGATGGAAAAGCCAAGCCCGGTCGCAATCGAAGATGGAAAGCACTTCACCGAGGAGATTGTTCATCATGCTATCAAGATCGCGCGTTCCTTGAATGGCGCGATTGACCTTGTCCATGTTCTCGAAGAAGCGAAGGTGGGCCAGGCGCTCTTGCTCCCCCCGCTTGCGCTCGGTGAGTAAGTGAAGTCTGTCGAGTGTGACCGCCATATGACTGGCTAACGCGCTGAGATACTCTTCTTGCGATTTGGTGGGAGGGTGAACCCCTTCGTCGCCGAAAGTGCCGGTTCCGACCGAACCCAGATGTCTATCCATGAAGATGATAGGAACATTCACGATGGTGCGGTTTTCCATTCGCGCAACCATCGCTTTATCGGTTCTGGGGTCTGTCCGCGCATCCTCGACAACCACGATACCCTTTGCTTCGGCGATCTCCTCGAGCATCCGGTCGCCTTCGATTGTGAGAGTGGCAGCGCCCGTCTCCGACATCACGGCCTCCGACATTGCTCCTCCGGCGAGCAGGGCATAGGCATGCTTCTTATCTTCCGAGAATAGGAATACCCACAAACTCTGGTATCCGATGATCTCTCTCACCTCGTCACGCGCCGCATCGACAACCTCCATAAAGGTCTGCGCGAGTTCGAGTCTTCTTGAAAGTCTAAGGAGCGATTGAGAATGCCGCTCCTTTTCGTGAAGCCTCTGCTCGCCTTGCTTCCGTTCCGTGATATCGGTGAACATCGCAAAGGAACCGCGATAACAACGATCGGCGTCAAAGACGGGGGTCGCGGAAGCGAGGGTCCACGCCGTCTGTCCGTCTTTGCGGCGGAAACGGCGTTCGTAGTGCTCCGACAGCCCCTGGCGACGGTTCTCCATTTTACTCAGATGGTCTGGCGCATCCTCCTCAAACATGAAGTCGGTCTGCGGCCGGCCGATCATATCTTCGATGGAGTAGCCGAGCATTTCCGCCATTCTGGCGTTGACGAAGGTGGTCATGTTGTCCGGCCCGAGCACCCATATCCCCTCGGCGGCCGTGTCCACGATGCGGCGGAATTCTGTCTCGCTTTCCCGCAGCGCTTCAAGAGTACAAAGATGCACCTCTAGTTGCCGTTCGAGTTTCCGGTTGATCTGCTCCAGCTCCGCCGAACGCTCTTTTACTCTCTCCTCCAATGTGTCGCGGGCCGCCTCAAGCTCCACATTGCGCTTTTCCAGATCCAACTGCACGTGGCGAAGCGTAAGATGCGTGTTAACCCGCGCGAGCACCTCCTCGGCGCGGATCGGTTTATTGATGTAATCCACGCCGCCAACCTGAAACGCTTTAACCTTCTCCCGTTCGTCTTCCAGGATGCTTAGGAAGATGATGGGAATGGAACGTGTCTTTTCATCATCTTTGAGGCGTTGACATACCTCGTAGCCGTCCATGCCCGGCATCTTGATATCCAGCAGAATAAGCGCGGGGGGGTGGACCTTGGCACTGCGAAGAGCCAAGTCGCCATCGGTGGCCAACCGCACCCGGTAGCCCGCGCCACTCAGGATATCCGCCAGCAGCCTGAGGCTGGCGGAAGTGTCGTCAACGACAAGAATCTCGTCCGAATAGGCATGAATAGACGTCATAACGCTCTCTTTTCCTCGAGGCTGTCCAGAACCTTAAGCAGCTCTCTATATTGCAGATTCTCCGCCATGCGGCGCAGGCATTCGCCCAGCTCACGGTCCAGGTCGCCGATATGACGTATCACCTCGAGAATGCGCGGGCCATCCAGCAGTTCCACCGCTTTCGATAATCTATCCGTAATGTCCCGAGGCAATTTGCGCAACTGCTCCACGTTCAACTCGCTCGTCTTTGTTTCGGCGGTGGCCGGAGATTCGACGGCATATTGGTATCGTATTCCAAGATGATTGGCCAGGGCGTCGAATATTTCCGAGTCCCTGTATGGCTTTC
>JAVEWL010000389.1:0-5743 GCA_034004565.1 FCB group bacterium
GAGTACGATTACGAGAAGAAACTGCCGATTACGAGCACGATTACGAGCACGAGCACGACAAGGGCGGCCGTTCCCGGCAATACCGGATGAACGTACTTGTTTGGGGTTGTGGGCAAGCAAATAATCTGAGCGTAGAGCGGGATGCGGCTACTCCGCAAGCTTTTCAAGCTCGGCCCAGCGTTCGTAGAGATGGGCGACGCGCTCTTTGGCCTTGGCAATGGCGGCGAGGCCTTCCTGCGCGGCGCGGTAATCGCCCTGGAAGAAGGCGGGATCGTTGGCGAGGGCTTCGAGACGCCCCACCTCGGCTTCGGCGGCAAGGATGTGCCCCTCGATGCCTTCCAGCTCTTTCTTCTCCATGTACGTCAGTTTGCGGGGACGTTCGGCGCGCTCGCGGCGGGCCGGTTTGACTTCGCGAACCTCGGGCTTGGGCGCTTCGATGGGAATGCGCTGGCGGTAGGCCAGGTAGTCCTCGTAGTTGCCGGCAAGCTGTACCACCTTTTCCTCTTCCTCAAACACGAGCATGTGCGTGCACAGGCGATCAAGGAAGAAGCGATCGTGGCTGACCATGATGGCGCAGCCGGGGTGGTTCTCGATGGACTCCTCGAGCACGCGCAGGGTCGGCAGGTCGAGGTCGTTGGTGGGCTCGTCGAACACGAGCACGTTTCCGCCGCGCAGCAGCTTCTTGGCGAGGTCGATGCGGTTGCGCTCGCCGCCGGAAAGGTTCTTCATCGGCATGTGAATGGCCGCGCGGTCGAACAGAAAACGCTCCAGATACGTCGGCACATAGATGCGCCGGGAATCCACGTCGAAGTAATCGTTGCCGTTCGAGACGTGCTGGAGAATGGTGGTCTCGGGATCCACTTCTTCGTGGGATTGATCGGCGTAGAGAAATTCGGTGGACTCGCCCACCACGACCTTGCCGGTATCGGGCGTATCGAGGCCCATCAGCACGCGCAGCAGCGTGGTTTTGCCGCTGCCGTTGGGACCCACGATGCCGACCCGCATGCCTTGCGTGAGCAGCAGCGACACGTTCCTGAAGAGCACCTTGCCTCCGTAAGACTTCGACACGTCTTCCGCCTCGAGGATGCTCTTGCCGAGACGGCGCGGCGAGGGAATCTCGAACGCGAACTCGTTGTGCCGCTCCGGCGGCCCTTGGGCCACCAGTTCGTCGAAGCGCTGGATGCGTGCCTTCTGCTTGGTGGAGCGCGCCTTCGCGCCGCGGCGCACCCACGCCAGCTCGCGCCGCATGATGGCCTGGCGGCTGGTCTCGGCCTGGGCCTCGCGCTCCAGGCGCGCGGATTTCTGCTCGAGATAGTCGTCGTAGTTGCCGCGGTACGCGTTGAGATGGCCGAACTCGAGCTCGATAATGCGGTTCGCCACGCGCTCGAGGAAATAGCGGTCGTGCGTTACGAGTACGCAGCTTCCCGCGTAGCCCGCCAGGAAGCGCTCCATCCACTCGATGCTGTCGATGTCGATGTGGTTCGTCGGTTCGTCCAGGAGCAGCATGTCGGGCCGCGTCAGCAGTGTGGCCGCCAAATCGACACGCCGAAGTTCGCCGCCTGACAGCGTGGCCAGGCGCCGATCCGGCGGAGGAAGGCCCAGCGCGGCGGAAACCTGCCTGATATGCTGGTCCAGGTTCCAGCCATCGGCGATATCGAGCTCGTGGTGCAGCACCTCAACCTCGCGAGCAAGCTTTGCCTGCTGGGCCGAACCGGCATCGACGTGGGCCAAACCATCGAGGGCGGCGTGGTAGCGCGCCAGCAGATCGACGACTTGACGGTGCGCGCCGTCGAGCGCCTCCCCAACGGTCAGGGCCGGATCCAGGGTGCAGTGCTGGCGCAGCAGCGCCAGTCGCAAGCCCTGCCGGCGAATGACCGCGCCTTCGTTCACGTCCTCGACACCCGACATGATCTTAAGCAGGGTGGACTTGCCAGTGCCGTTGCGGCCGATAAATCCCATGCGATCGCCTTCGTGCACCGTAAGCGACACACCCTTCAGGACCGGCTGCGCGCCGAAATTCTTCCAAACCGACTGAATGTTGAGCAGTGGGTCGGTTGTCTTGCTAACGCTCATTATAGTTCCAATATCGAACTGGCATCGTGCGGCCTTCTCCGGAAATACCCCGTAAACCGCTAAAGACGCCATCACTACGAGCCGATGATAGGCCAGAAGATTAACGGAGTTCCGTCCATATGGCAACTTCACACTACGATCAGCCTTCGAATGTCGAAAGACTCGAAGAGGAATACCGTCGGCAAGAGATGCTGGTGGAGCATATCCGCGCGCTCCTGACCCGGGCGGACAGCAAGAGAGAGAGCGACCCGGAGAATCGGCGGAAGTGGAACCGCATTCTCGACAATCTCGAAAACGCGCTCACCGAAGCGAAGACCAAGCTCGATCACTGCGACATGTGCCTGCGGCGCGAGCGCGAATGGGGCCACGTGGTTGAACAGTCAAATCCGGTGGCGCCTGCGCCGGAGCCCTACCTGGCCGACCCGGCGGAGTTCACAGTCGACGACGCCGAAGCCGTGGCCGACTCGATCGAAGACGACATGCAGGCGGCCGAAGCGGCGCGAACCCTCCTCGCCTCGCCGCTCGAAGCGGTTCAGGAGGCTTCCCTGGAACAAGTGGCGCTGGCGCAGCAGTACCTGGCGCGGCGAAATGATGAGGGCGCGTCGAACGGTACCGACCGGCGCCTGGCCGGGCGTGTTGAACTCGCCATTCAGGGCCGGATTGCCGTTCAACAAAAGCCTGTGGTCCTGCGCAACTCCGAGGAGCGCAGGCAACAGCGAGTCCTGCGGGAGATCGTGGGCAAGATTCAGCGCCACCGCATGGGCACGTTGACCATTCAAGAACTCGAACTGGCGGTGGACTGCTGCATCGTGCTCTCGCAGCGGATTGACCTGACCGAGGCCGAACTGCGATTGAGGGAAATCCTCCTGCGCGGCCTGCAGGAGGCGGACCGACTTGTGAACCGCCTCCGCGACCGGGCGGGGCTACGCCTTTAGATCTATCAAGACCGGGACGAAGTCTGGATACTTGTAGAGGGGCCGCCCCCACCTGCCATTCCGTGCACGCGGAAATGACACGTGCCTTGTACGTGGGACAGGCAAGCGTTCTGGTCTCACGCACACTTTCACGTCTTCTTTTTTCAGAATGCATATTCGCCCCGTCCGGTTCGGGAGCACATCAAAGCGGAGCCAGTCCCTTCCCTTTGGCTCAGCGGACCTAGTTCGAAGGATATCTCGCCGCGCGCTGATGGTAGAATCGGTGTGTTATGAAAAGGTACCTTGAGAAGATTCGGCTTCCCGGCGGGCGGTGGCGGCGCGCGGTGGCAGTCGCGACGGCCGTTGCGGTGCTGGGTGTGCTGACGTTCCTGTATTGGCCGATGGATGCGGCGGCATACCTGCGTCCGGAGCCTTCCAGTCAGATCCTCGACCGCGAAGGGCGGCCGGTCTATGCCTTTCTCAACGCGCGGGAACAGTGGTGTTTTCCAATTGCCCTGGCCGACGTGGGGCCACGGCTCGTGCAGGCGACGCTTGCGGCGGAGGACCGGCGGTTTCGCGCACACCCGGGTATTGACCCCGCGGCGGTGTTGCGCGCGGTGGGGCAGAATGCCTCGCGCGGGGACGTGGTCTCGGGTGCATCGACCCTGACGATGCAGGTGGTGAAGCTGCGCCACGGGCCGGCCCGCACGGTGCGGGCGAAGGCTTGGCAGGGCCTGCTCGCGCTACGTCTGGAACGCCACGCCACCAAGGACGAAATACTCGAAGCGTACTTGAATCGAGCGCCGTACGGCCAGAACCTCGTGGGCTGCGAGGCCGCCGCCCGGCGCTACTTCGCCAAGCCGGCACGCGAGTTGACGCTGTCGGAGGCGGCGCTGCTGGCGGGCCTGCCTAAAGCGCCGACGGCGTTGATGCCGCTGGACAACCCGGACCGCGCCCGCGCCCGGCGCACGTATGTGCTGGCGCGCATGGAAGCGGACGGGGTCGTCGGCGCGGCGGAGCGGAGTCGCGCGGACCACGCGCCGCTCGGGGCGCGCCACCACCCGTTTCCCGCGCTTGCGCCGCACCTGGCAATGCGGCTGCGGCCGCGGCTCGACCACGGCACGCGGCTTCGCACCACGCTGGACGCAGCGTTGCAGCAGGAGGCCGAACGGCTCGTGGGCCGCAGCGTGCGCAACGTCAAGCGCGACATCGGCAATGCCGCCCTCATCGTCGTGGACGTGCGGAGCGCCGAAGTGTTGGCGCGGGTAGGATCGGCGGATTTCTTCGATATTCCCGGAGCGGGACAGGTGGATGCGTGCCTCGCGCCGCGCTCGCCGGGGTCCGCACTGAAGCCATTCACGTTTGCGCTGGCGTTGGAGCGAGGGCGATTGTATGCTTCCGAAATGCTGCTGGATCACGTGCTCGATTTCGGACGATTCAACCCGGAGAACTTCGACGAACAGTATCGCGGGCTCGTGACCGCGTCGGATGCATTGCGGTCGTCGCTGAACGTGCCCGCGGTGACGGTGCTCGACCGCATCGGCCCCGCGTCGGTGCACGAACTGCTCACGCGGTCGGGCCTTACCACTCTCAACAAGACCCCCGACTATTACGGTCTTGGCCTGACACTGGGCGACTGCGAGGTGCGCCTCCAAGAGCTGACCGCGGCCTACGAAATGCTCGCCAACCTCGGCGAATACCGGCCGCTGCGCATCGTGTCCGACGGGCCGCCCCAGGAGCCTCGCCGGCTCCTGGCCCCCGGCACCTGCGCAAAGATTTACGAGATGCTTGAGCAGCCGCTGCCCTCGGAGATGACCGGAGCGGTGCGGGCGGCGGGCGTGAAGACGCGAGTCTGCTGGAAGACGGGCACCTCGAGCGGGCATCGCGATGCGTGGGCCTTCGTGTTCAACCGCCAATACCTCGTGGGCGTATGGATGGGCAACAACGACGGACGGCCGTCGCGCAAGCTGTTCGGCGCATGGTCGGCGCTGCCCTTGGCGGGCCGGATGTTCCGCTACTTGCCCGCGACGAGCCAACCCGCCTGGCCGGACACGAGCGACAATCTTATCAAGACCACGGTCTGTGCCGTCAGCGGTTTGCCGGCGACAAAATGGTGCTTCCAGACGCGCGAAGACACGTTTCCGCGCAACCAGTTCCTGAACCGCGCGTGCGACATGCACTATCCCGCGCCGGGCGCCGGCGACACGAACAAGGTTGTGGAGCGCTGGCCTGGCTCCGCGAAGGGTTGGGACCTCGCGAAGATCGGCACGGTGCGCCACGCCGAGGGGGAGGCGCGCGAAGAGGCCCTGCAGATCTTGTCGCCGGCGGACGGGGCGGAGTTCGTGCTTACGGGCGAGGCGGCGGGGGATCGCATCAGGCTCTCCAGTTCGCTCGACGCGGCCGCGCCGCTGCATTGGTACCTGGATGCGTCGTTCCTGGGCACGGCGACGGCGGAGTCGCCTATTTACCTCGAACTCAAGCCGGGCGGCCATACGCTGACTTGCATGACAGCCTCTGGCGTCACCGGCACCGTAAAGTTCAACGTAGTCGTAACGGCGAGAACCCCCAAATTCGATTGAGCGCAACTGTTTTGCTGGCGCTCGTGCGCATCAAACCTCACTTCCGACATGCCACCTCCAAACTTGTTTGGGGGTGCTTAATGAAATGCCAGGAGCTTCCCCCCCTACCCCCCCGCAGGCGGGGGGGAAAGAACCCACTGCCGCCTCAACTCTTTCCCCCCCGCCTGCGGGGGGGTA
>JAVEWL010000390.1:0-5703 GCA_034004565.1 FCB group bacterium
GCAACGTAGTTGATGAGCGCTTCGGGCAGGTAGCCGTCGTCGCGCCAGTCGAGGACGTTCGCGCCGTGGAGGCGTTTGCTGTATTTCTTGCCGGCCTCGTCGAGGACCATGGGCAGGTGCGCGAAATTGGGGAGCTCGTAGCCGAGCGCGTTGAAGAGCATGACGTGGCGCGTGGCGTTGGTGAGGTGGTCGTCGCCGCGCAGGATGTGCGAGACCTTCATGAGACCGTCGTCGACCACCACGGCGAGGTGGAAGATGGGATCGCCGTTGGGCTTCTGGATGACGAAGTCGTCGATCTCTTTGTTCTCGATGCGGACGGTGCCCTGGACGAGGTCGTTGATCTCGGTCTGGCCTTCGGGGACGCGGAATCGCACGACGAAGGTGCAATCTCCCTTGGCGGCGCATTCGTCGGGCGTGAGGTTGCGGCACTTGCCGCTGTAGCGCGGCGGGCGCTTTTCTGCGGCGGCTTTTTCGCGCTCGGCTTCGAGTTCTTCCTTAGTGCAGTAGCAGCGGTAGGCCTTGCCTTCGTCGAGGAGGCGTCGGACTTCCTGTTGATAGAGGGCGGTGCGCTGGGACTGCTTGTAGGGGCCGTAATCGCCCTTCTGGGGTTCGCCGGCGAACTCGGGGCCTTCGTCCCAGTCGATGCCGAGCCATTTGAAGCCTTCGCACATGGCCTCGGCGTATTCCTCGCTGGAGCGTTCGGCGTCGGTGTCCTCGAGGCGGAGGATGAAGGTGCCGTTGTTCTTTCGCGCGAACAACCAGTTGAATAATGCGATTTTTGCCGTGCCGATATGGAGGAAGCCGGAGGGCGACGGCGCGATGCGAACTCGAATCCCACTCATTGGCGTTATTTTTCCTTGGTAATGGCCATGCATAGAGTGTGTAGGATACATGTTTTTGCGGGCGTATTCATCCGTGCGGGTGGGGGTGGGGCGGAAAGCAGGGGAAAACGTCGGGGGCGGCAGGGTGGTTGGTTTTTCCGATAGTTTGGGGAACAGTTGGTCTTTTCGTGCTCGTAATCGTCATCGTACTCGGATTAAGAAACCGCCGATGACGATTACGAGCACGATTACGAGTACGAAAAGAACCGATTACGAGCACGATTACGAGCACGAGCACGAGTGGGATGTGGTTTGGGGTCGGGTGGGGGTGAAATGGCTTGTCATGGGAGGGGTTATCGGGTATTATCCCGGCTTCGGCGGCGCGAATCGGGCGGCCGCGCATCACCAGTCCTCGTTCCCAGCGCAGTGCGAGTCTATCCTGTTCCGAAAGGAAATCCCCATGCCCGCATTCCTTCGCCTTGGAACGTTTCGTTGGCCGGAACTGTGCTCGGGCGATGCCGCCGCGTCGAAGGCGTATTACCGCGGCGTGTCCGGGTGTCAGGCGCACGACAAGGCTATGCCCGAGGAGGCGACGTTTGCGGTAATCCAGCCAATACCTTAAGGAATACCCTATGACCGGCAATCACTCCTCTTCAGAAGCGGCGGCGTTTTCGTTCGAACCCCAGTTGGACGAGGCCGCGTTTGTCATAACGTACGTTTTCGATACTCCGCGGCGGCGGGTTTTCAATGCGTGGACCCAGGCGAACCGGCTGAAGCGCTGGTGGGGTCCCAAGGGCTTTCGGATGGGCGTTTGCAACGTGGATCTGCGGCCGGGCGGCGCGTTTCATTATTCGATGCGATCGCCGGAAGGGCGCGATCTGTGGGGCAAGTTTATTTTTCAGGAGGTCGTCGCGCCGGAGCGGTTGACGTTCCTGAATTGCTTCTCGAACCGGACGGGCGCGCCGGTGCGTCATCCGTTGAGCCCGACGTGGCCGCTGGAGGTGCTGACGACGCTGACGTTTGTCGAGCAGGAGGGCAAGACGACGCTGACGTTGCGGAGCGTGCCTCACGCGGCGACGGAGCCGGAGTGCCAGACGTTCCGGGACGGGCATGACTCGATGCGCGCGGGCTTGGCGGCGGCGCTGGAGAAGTTGGCGCGGTATTTGGCGAAGGCGTAGGGGATTCCGCGCCTCGCTTCGATTCGCGGATGGCCTGCGGCACCGTCAAGTCCTGCTGGGCAGGGCTTGGGGGTGCCACCGGATTTGCGGGGGGCCGTCTGTACTGCCCGCTTCGTCATCGTCGTGCCGGGGAAGGGGTGCTGGCAATTTGGGCGCGGGCATGGCAGAATCTCTTCCGGTCATCAGGGCGGAGCTGATAAGAGGGAGTAGCAATGAGCCTTTGGCATATTGCCTGGAATTATCTTTGGAGCCGCAAGCTCACGACGTGTCTCACGGTGCTGTCTGTGGCGCTGGGCGTTGGTCTTATCAGCGCGGTGCTGGTTTTGCAGGAGGAGACGCGGGCGCGCTTCGAAGAGGAAGGCAAGATCTTCGATATGGTCGTCGGGCCCAAGGGCAGTCCGCTTCAACTGGTGCTCAGCAGCATTTACTTCATGGACAATCCGACCGGGGCCATCTGGTATTCGGATTACGAGCGCCTTTTGAAGGACGAGGATGTGTCGAGGGCGTTCCCGATTGGACTTGGCGACACGTACAAGGGCTATCGCATCGTTGGTACGCTTCCCGGCGTTTTCGATTACACTTGGACGGATACCCAGGGCCGTGAGCGCCGGCCGTTCGTGCTTGCGCAGGGCCAGCCGTTCGCGGGGCCGATGGAAGCGGTGTTGGGTGGACTTGTGGCGGAGCGTCTCGGCCTGAAGATCGGCGATGAATTCGCAGGCATCCACGGGACCATCGAGCTTCCCGAGGAGGCGGGCGGGCACTCCCACGCGCATCACCATTACACCGTGGTCGGAATCCTGCAGAACGCGGGAACGTCTGTGGACCGCGCCATCTTCACGCCGCTCGATTCGGTGTGGAACATTCACGCGGAGGCGGAGCACGAATATATCGACGAGAATCAGATGAAGCCGCCGGTGCCGAACGATCGGCTGATTTCGGCCATACTGGTGTCGCTCCACACGCCGGCTTTGCAGTTCACGTTCGAGCGGCGCGTCAACAACGATTACAACGCGATGGCGGCCCGGCCGGTATCGATCATCGCGAAGCTGTTCGACCAGTTCCTGGGCCGGGCGCTGAGCGTGCTGGTGGCGGTGGGCTTCCTGGTGGTGGTGGTGTCGGCGCTGTCGATCATGATCGGCCTGTACCTTTCGATCTACCAGCGCAAGCGCGATCTTGCCATCATGCGCGCGCTGGGGGCTTCGTCGACGGAGATCGTGGGCGGGGTGCTGATCGAGGCGTTCTTCGTGACGGTAATGGGGATCGTCGCGGGCTGGCTGTTGGGGGTCTTGATCACGTTTGGCGTGGGTGTCTACGTGAGCCACAACTTCGGCATGATGGTTCAGCCGTTTGCGTGGAGTCCGCTGCTCACGCGGGCGTATTCGGCCGTGGCGATCGTGGGCCTTCTCGCGGGGATTCTCCCGGCCGTGCAAGCCTACCGGACGGATGTGGCGCGGGACCTCGCGGCAATCTGACGATTTTGGATTTTCGATTTTGGATTTTCGATTTTAAGAACGCCTAACAGAATGTGCGAGCAGAGAACCCGTGTGGGGCAGCCGCCCCACACGGGTTCTTCCAGTATGTTGGGGATTTCGAGAAGGTAGTGCTGTCGGTGGGGTTGTTTTCAAATCTAAAATCGGAAATCTGAAATCGAAAAATTGCAGGGCTTGGGCGTTGTGGACGGCGGGTCCCACGAGGGCGTTGTCACCGCGCCACCAGTTCCGGCGGGACCATCCAGGCGAGGCGCCAGCAACGGACCTCGTCGCAGACGAGACACGCCACGGCGCTCTTCTCGAAGGCGATCATGGCGTCGTCTTCGGTTCCCGTGAGCAGGAGGGAGCCCAGCCGGGACAGGAAGGGCATATGGCCGATCAGGGCCACGTCGTGGTCGTAGCCTCGGAGCCGCTCGTTCCAAGGCGCGGCGGAGTCCCGCGGGCCCAGCGCGGGCGCCTCTTCGATCTTCGCCTCGGGTCCGATATGCCGGGCCACGCGTTCCGCCGTCTCGCGTGCGCGGGTTCTGCTGCTGTGGATGACAAGCGGAACGTTGCAAGCCAGGCGTTCCAGAAACTGGCCAATCAATTCGATGTCGCGAATTCCGGCCGCGGTAAGGCGACGGTCGGCGTCGGCCTCGGCGTCCATGGCTTCGGCGTGCTGGATCAGGTATAGCTTCATAGAGCCTCCTGAGTTGGCGAGAATGCGGCCTCTGTATGGCGAGAGGCATGGGTTTCGTGATGATGAGGCGTTCTGGGAGTGGATGAGCCGTGACCGTTCCTCCACCGGAGATAGCCTAGCAGGAATTGGCGGGAAAAGCGAAGCGGGAGGAAGACATGGGTCTTATGGGTCTTATGGGCCGGATGGGATTCCCATAAGACCCATTGCGCCTATTGCCAGCCTTCGGCGTGGCCGGTTTCGTAGAGGGCGATGACTTTTTCGGGTGCGGTCACGGCCTGGATGTTGTGGCAGGGGCCGAGGATGTAGCCGCCGCCTTCGCCGAGGATGGCCAAGTTGTCGATGACCTCGTTGCGGACATCTTCGATGGTGCCGAAGGGGAGGGTCTGCTGGTTGTCGACGGCGCCGTGGAAGATGAGTTTGTCGCCGAAGTCGCGCTTGAGTCCTTCGCGTTCCATGCCGGGGCAGCGCCACTGAATGGGGTTGAGGACCTGGGAGCCGGTCTCGATGAGGTCGGGGATGATTTCGCGGCAGGCGCCATCGGTGTGCGTGAAGACAAACGCGCCGCCCTGTTTGGCGAGATCCATCATCCGCTTCATGCGCGGCAGGAGGAATTCGCGGATCTGCTCTTTGGAATAGAGGAGGTTGTCCTGTCCGCCGAGGTCTTCGGCGACGTAGGTGATCATGACCTGGCCGGGGATCGATTCGAGGATGCGGCGGGTGTCCTCGTATGCGAGGTCGAAGAGCTTGTCGAGGCAGTAGTGGACGATCTCGGGGTTGGCCAGGAGATCCATATAGGCCTGCTGGTCGCCGCGGAGTTTCATGTAGAGCAGCAGGGGTTCGGAGCCGCCGCCGCGGATGGGCCGGTGCTCTTTTCCTTTGATGTCTTCGGGCAGGTGCGAGTAGTCCCACCAGTCGGGGCTCGGCCAGGTGTAGTTCGCCTCGATCTCTTCGACCGATTCGTATCTGGCGAGGGGCGAGCTTACGGCCTCGGCATACTGGCCCGTGCCGTATTCGATGTCCTTGTAGTGGACGCCCCAGATGTCCTCGCCCTGGCGCGGGGGCGGACCGACATACTTTCCGGTCGCGCCGTAGGGTGCGTCAATGTGCAGGCGCCGGAGCATTTCGTCGTAGTCGCAAGCGAGGTGCGCGAGCAGGTTGCGGGTAGCCTCCTCCGTGGCCCAGTAGTCCATGGGCACGCGATCGGGCGTTTCCCTGTTCAACACCGCGAGCCAGCGTTCGCGGCCGGTCATGGTTTCCTTGCGCATGCGTCTCCCCTTGCTTTGGTTGCCGGACGCGAGATGATAGCATAATGTCAACCGGGGGATAGACGACATGGACTTTCAAGACGAAGACGGTTGGGGACGGCCGGGGTTCATTGTCTGGGCTGTGGGGCTTGCCTTCATGTTGCTGACGGCCGTGTTTATGTACTTTTATTTGCCGCCGGGTGCGCGGATTCCCATGCAGGTGAATGCGAACGGACAGCCCATCAACTTTGCGGAGAAGGGCTGGGTGCTCTTCAGCCCGGTCGTGGTGGC
>JAVEWL010000391.1:0-5667 GCA_034004565.1 FCB group bacterium
CCGCGCCAATACAGGCGCCAGCAAACACAGCCAGTCGGCGGGCATTCGCCCGGACTGCACTTGTCTGAGCACGTAATTTCCGCTCATGGTTTTTTCCTCGGAATACGCAGCAGCGTGCCGTGGAAGCGGCAGCCGCAGCATTCCGCTAGCGCGCGCGACACGCTACGGTTCCGCCGTATGCGGGCGCGCAGGCTGCAGATGGTTTCGGTCAGCATACGGGCTCTTTTCGGCCACCACCCGGTGACCGCCGCCCGCAGCATGGTTTCGTCTTTCAAGTCGAGTTCTTGGAGGCACATGCGCCTCGTCTTGCCGGCGGCACTCAAATACCGCAACGTGACGTAGCGGTCGCCGCGCCCGTTTCTGTCCCGTATCAGGCAAGGCGCGCGGCTGAGTCCAGGCAGAAGCCTCAACGCCAGCAAGGCCGACGGAGGCAGGCGTCTGACCTCTTGCGTCACGGCTTCGCATGTCGAACAGGAAACTTTCCCTATCAGGCGTTGAGCTGTCATGTCGCGAGATCCGAGAAGGGGAGTGAGTGGACGACAGAGACTCCGGCGGCAAAGGCGTCAAGGTCTGCGGCGCAATATTGTTCGTTTTGGCGCGGTACGCGCACCCAGCACTCGCCGTCCCACAGATCAACGCCGATCCACATCCTCGCTAGGATAGGGCGTCGGCTGGCCAGCCAGCGGCCCGGGTCGGAGTTCTGCTCGTAGCCGGTCTGGGCCAACCGCATGATTGTTGACCAGTGCGCTCCGCTTTTTGCCATGGCGATGTCCCAGGCTTCGGCGGCATCAGGGCTGATTCGGACTCTTGCGGCTTCGTAAGCGCGCCCGGGAACGGTGTTGATCGGCAGCACCGCATCGGGGCCGATGACCAGCGTGGCGGAACAGACGGGTTCCCAAGGCGCGGCGCTGCTGCACCAGGCCAGCGGCGGGATACCGTGAGGGTTGAGCCAGTGCGAACGCGTGCGGGCCTCAATTGCGCCGGTCCTTAAGATGTCCGCAAGCCGCGTCCGGTGCGTGTAATGAAAAATGACGCCGCTCATCGTTTGCCTCCGCGTGCGAAAGAGGAACGGAGGTGCGCACAGACGCTCAGGAACGAGCTTGCCAGGCACAAGAACGCAATGGACGGATCAAACGCCAGCGGAAACAGGAAGGGATTGCTCACAACGAACTCCTCGAATGAAACCCATATTTTCTGCGGGCTCTAAACCGCGCGCTTCGCGGTCACAGCCGGCTTGGTTTCGTGAGTTCGTCTTACGTCTTTCGAATTGTCATTACTTTAACACGTGGCCCGTTCCGGGTCAAGAAGGAGACTGAAACTATGCGATGAAAACGATATACGAACCCGCCTATCGCGGACTCGTGGCGGAACTGCGGCGTGCCCGCGAGAGCAATGGACTCACGCAGGCCGAGGTGGGACGGTTGATCGGCCACGGCCGCAACTGGATATCCAAGGTCGAGACTTGCGAGATCCGGCTCGACGTCCTGCAGTTGCTTCGGTTCTGTCGGATCTGCGGACTGAAGGCGCACGACCTCGTGCGCCGGATGGAGGAGGCTCCGTAAGGGGTCTCTTTTAGCTGGGGAAGACCGCCGACTGTCATGTGGCCGAGCGCTATTCCGTTTCATCGACAGGTATGCCGACTGGCGTGTCCATAACGACGGCACTAAGCTCATTAAGTGTAGCCTTGTGGTGGGCCTTCAAGTAATCGTTAACATCCTGTGTTGTGATGAGCTTGCGAACATACAAGGCCAATTTTAGAAGGTCGGCCGAGTACTGACGATAAAGACGCGTGTAGAACTCGTGCTGTCTTTCTGCGTTCTCCAGCCGCTGAACAAGGTCTTTGCGCTTCGCCCTATCCTCCGACCATCTGCGGGTAGGGGACCGCTTCGGGTTCCTCTGTTCGGGGGCGGTCTTGAGAATCAACGCACGGACGAAGGCCGGGCTGAAGTCGTTGACCCGCTTCATGTCAGACAAGATCTCAAACTGGCGCTCAGGTTTCACGCAGGTCATTTCGGTCGCTGTCAGGCGGCCTATCAAGTCAACTTCAAACGCTTCCGCCACTTTCTGGTGCAGTTGTGCCATAAGAGTAGGGGCCAGACGGTGGCGAATGGAGTGCATGCCAAAAACACCCGCAATGGTCTTCTCATCCAAGGTCTCCAAGGACTTGCGCAGCATGCGCATCTCTTGGCAGCCGGATAGACTGTTGACCATGCGGTTGAACGTGTAGGCGTCCTTCTCTGGGTAGACAATGCAGGGAACCGACTTGATTCCGAGTTCCCGACAGGCCAACAGGCGCAGATGGCCGTCAAGGATCACATAGGAGCCGTCTTCCGCATATACGGACAGCGGCTCGATGAGGCCGACGGCGCGGATGCTCGCGCGGATGCGCATATAGCCTTTGTGTGTTTTCGGGTTTACCGATTCCCTGTCCGCAAGGGTTTTGAGCGAGGCGAGCGGAATATCGATTCCGTTGATGTCTAGCGGTGTGTTCATGTCCGGGACTCCTGATTTTCCTGCACTGATGATGGTCCGGGCGCCCGGCGAAGGGCGACCCCGTATTCGCCCTCGAGTTCGGGCGGTTTGTCGAGATTATGCACCGACAGTAACGCGAGAAGCTTGTCGTCTGACAGCAGCAGTGATGTGCCCATCAACAGGGCAATCAGCCGGTTCTCCTTGCGTGTGGTCTCTCGGACGAAGTTCTCTTTGTCCTTAGTGGTTGTGGTGATCGCCTTTGCCAGCTCCTTGATAGTGCAGGGCGGTGGTTCTGCACGAGCAGCCCTGATATTCGGGCTCTTTCCGCGGTGCATGCGCATTTCGAGTAACTTCCTGACACGCGTGACCGATTTGCTGTCGACCATCCCGTCGTCAAAGGCATCCATCAACACGTTTTGGATTGTTGCGTCGTCGGATTGCGCCACCCGCGTGGCGAATGAAATGGAGAAGAGTCCTTGCTCAACCCCTTGTATCAGCCGTGATTCGCCCTGCTCAACGAGGTTGATGTAGTCGCTTACGTAGGTGGGGTCTTTGCCGACAATCGACGCGATCTTGGCAAAGGTCATACCGTCGTCGTGCATGCGTTTCATCTCCCGCGCGAACCACATCGCATTGTGGGGGACACGCGCGATGTTCTCCACGAGGGAAGTGATCAGCGCTGATTTCTTGTCGCAGTGGATGATCTCGGCTGCGATCTCTGTCCTTTTTAGTTGCTGATGGGCTTCGAGGCGGCCTTGTCCGCAGACCAACTCATAGAGACCGGTCTTGTCCAGATTGCGGGCGCTCACGACGATGGGTTTGAGTTGTCCGAGATCGGCGATGCTGCGCACGTTCATCGCGAACTGTCGCCTGTCGCGGTTGCGGGGGTTCAGCACGACAATCTGGTCCACGGGGATCATGCCGTACTGGCGCTTGCTCATGGGCACGACGTTGTTTTTCATCTTTGGCCTCCTAACCTATCATTGTTCTTAATGCCTGCGGAATGGTGTAGGCGTGCAAGTCCAGTTGCTCGGGCATGGTGCTGGCAATCTGTATCCGTCGTCCTCCCACCATCAGTCGGGGGAAGAGCATGTATCCGAGGATGGCGAATTCGCCGCCGTTGGATAGCGGTACACCGAGAGTGATGTCGACCTCGGGCCGGTTGTCGGCGACAAAGGACCACGCGGCCTCATAACCGATAGGAAACGGCACCACCGGTTGGATGAGGACGCTGACATAGTCCCGAAGCACAAGGAAATCGTCGCACTCGACCGCATCGGGGATGGCGGACTTGAGGATGCCAGAAACCTCCGCGCGGCGGGAGGCGATGACGTCTGTGAAGAGCCGCTGATAGGCGCCCGACATGCCGCCGAAGCGTTGAGCGTAAGTTCCTGCGGAAACCATGCCTGACTCATGGGCTATCAAAGAGGACCGCACGACGCCGTAGCGTTCATATACGGCACGCAGCCGGCCCACCATGTCCGCGTCAGAATACCTCTTGGCGATCTCCTCTTGCGTTTTGGCCAAGATGGCCTGTGCGTCATCGAACACGGTGCGTTCGATGACGGCCGGGAAGGCATTCGCGGTCCTTACCCAGTCCTCATGGGGATTGGTCCGACTGGGGGATTTCAGGCGCTGCGTGGTCTTGTTGTAGACCATTGTGCCGGCGTACAGTTCGTTAGTCAGGATGCTTCGCACGGTGGACGTTGTCCAGTGGGCGTCACCGGGCGACGGTACGCATTCGGCGTTCAGAGTGTCTGCGATCTCCTTGGGGGGCTTCCTTCCTTGCGTGAAGGCGCGGAAGATCCGTTTGACCACTGCGATGTGATTGGGGTCGCCGGGCGTGAGTGTCACGCGCTGGTTCTGGATGCTCTTGCGCTGGCCGGGAGATAGCTCCTGAACCGGTTGCCTCCGTTCGTCCAACAGGAGACGGTGCAGGCCATATGGCGGCGTGCCGCCCGCACGGTATCCCTGGCTGGCTATCTTCGCGCACCCCTTGAACACCTTGAGGCTCAGCTCGCGGCTGTAATTCGCGGCCTGGTAGCGCTCAATGTTGACCCGCACCATATGGATGAGGTCGTTTGCCGGTGGAAACCCGATCGATGTGTAGATCACCTGCTTGCCTTGCATTTCGCATAGGCCGGTGTAGTAGGCGGAGATGTCTGTGTTCTGGTAGCGCCCCCAGCGGCTGACATCGAGGACCAGCACGTAATCGCAGTCGTACTTGCCGCTCTGGATGCCCGATAACATTCTTTTGAACGCATCCCGGCCCTCGGTAATAAGGCCCGTTTTGCCGCGGTCGATGAATTCCTCTATGATCTCGATGCCGTTGTCCGCCGCGAACTTTCGGACCTGGTCCTGCTGGATTTCGACAGAGTTCTCCTGGCGCTCCTGCGCGGAGTGGCGATAGTAGGCGACAGCACGCTTGGCGAACGCTCTTTTAGGTCTGAACCAGGAGTTCATGCATCGGGATCCCCGGGGCGTTCAGATGCAACAGCCCTCACTAATAGAGAAATATATAGGCACTTTTGAGGATGAAAAACGAAGTCAGTCTATTTTTCGATTGGTCTTGCTGGTTCTGCTGGATGTGAGTTCAGCCATGAGTCGTTTGACTCTTCCCCTCTTGGTTGGCTGTTGGAGCAACCTGTCCATGGCCAAGATGATCTGGGATGTCGTTGTTTCCGCAGTCCGGCAACGTTTGGCTGCCTTGTGGATGGCTTTCTGGAGCTTTCTCAACGCGCCGCCCACATGGACAGAACCGCGTTTCTTGCCGTGAAGATGCTGAGAGACAGTGGCCTGGGTAATGCCCAGCGCGTGGGCCACATCGACCTGCTTGCGGCCCTCGAAATAGTAGAGCTCTAGAACCCGGCGTTGTTGAGGTGTGAGAGCGGATACCAGCATCATCTGCACGACGAGGTATATATCTTCAGCCGCCCCCAAACGGGCATCGGCTGCTGTGTCAGACTGTAACATCGCACCAAGCCCGTCCGATTCTGACATGTTCGCCCATTGCCATTGCTGCAACTGTAGTTCGCGCCATTGAAAGTCGTTGTCTTTTTTCATGAGTCCAGTGTAGAGCGCGATTGCGTGGCGGGAACACGGCTGGGCTAAATAGAAGAAGACGCCCGATCAGTTACCCATTTGAAATATTACCGATCGGGAACAGATTGGCTGCTTTTACAATAGATCGGAAGA
>JAVEWL010000392.1:0-5628 GCA_034004565.1 FCB group bacterium
CAGAAGACGCACTGAAGGACGAAGCGCTGGGCGCGGGCACGGTCCTCACCGCGCGCGATCAGTTCATTGAAGGCTTCGGCGACGGCGTTCGCGGCCTTGCGCGAAACGGCCACGCGGTCGTTGCCGAACTGCGGCTTTACCTCTTCGGGGAAGAGGAAGGCGAGGGAGAGATAGCGGTTGGGCACTTCCTCGAGTCGCACGGCATCCACGGGGTCGCTCTGGTTGAAGAAGTCGTACACCCAGAACTCGTCGAAATTGCACAAAACCACATAGCGGGGCTTGGGATACGTGTCGTGCCAATAGTCACGGGCTTGATCGTAATGGAGCGCGAGGTTCTGGCCGCGTTTCTTCATCTCGATGAGGACGCGCGGCGTCCATAGCAGATCGGCAAAACGGGTGCCTTTGTCCTTGGCGCGCACGCGCGATTCCAGTGTGGCGCCGGCTTCCTTGTAACCCGCATGGCCGAAGCCCTGAAACAGCCGGTCGAGGAAGACCTGCGCCTCGCCCTTTTCGTCGCCGGAAAGCGTAGTGGCGTATTTCACGAACGTGTCGAGCAAGTCGCGGCGTTGGTCTGCCATGGATGCCCCCTGGGGTCTGCTGCGTTGGGACTGCGAAGAAGGCGAAAAATGACCCCCAGAGTTTCCCATTTCGCCCAATAGTATCCGGCTCGGCCATTCCCGGTTCGCTCAATCCTGCAACCGAGAACCCCGGCCGAATGAGTCTTGGTGTGGGGCGACCGCCCCACACTGGAACCCCTTTATCAGCAGTCTCTAGAAGAAATACCGCTTCACAAACCGGCCGATGCTGCGCAGCTTGGCGGCGGCGCGGAGGTCGCCACGGGCGTTGCGAGCGGCGGAGCGATAGTCGAACGCGTGGTGAACGAGTCCGATGGCCGTGCACCATTCCGGCGCGTTCACTTCGTGCGGGATGATCTCGACGCCACTGGGCAGGCCGACCCGGCTCGGCACCTCGAACACGGATTCCGCGAGGGCCACGTGGTTGCGGATGGTGCTTGCGCCGCCGGTGAGGACAACGCCGCGCACGAGGTTTTTCATGAGGCCGCGCGCGTTCACGTATTGCCGCACCTTCGTGAGCAGTTCGCGGGCGCGCTCCGAGATGATGAAGTCGAGGTCCTGACGATTGACGACCGAAGGCGCTCCGCGCACGGCCGAGGTCAGCTTGATGCGCGTGGTGCGGTTGTCCGCGGGAGACTCGTCCTCGTAGCGCGGGACGTAACCGTCCTCGCTGGCCATGGCGCGGACGTATGCATCGGAGATGCCGTATTCAAGGATGAGCTGATCGGCTTCCTCGAAGGACACCTGGAGTCCCGCCGCTACGTCGCGCGTAATGTGGTAGCCGCCCCAGTCGAAGCAGTGCGTGCCGAGGATGCCGTAATCGCGATAGACCGCGAGCCCTGTCGTGTTGCGGCCCATGTCGAGCACCGCCACGCCCAGTTCCATGTCTTCCGGCGTCAGGCAACCGAGCGATGCGGCCAGGGGCTGGAACAAGATGTCTTCCACTTCGCGGTGCTGCGACTCGACGCATGACGCGATGTTATCTTCGATGACGGCCGGGAGCCGCGCGAAATGCACGCGCGTCTTCAATTCCTGGCCGTGGATGCCGATGGGATCGATGACGCGCAGGCCGTCCACGTACCATTCCTGGGCCGTGACGGCGGAGTTAATCTTCTTGCCGGCGGCGACGATTTCGCGCGAAGCGACCTCGCGCGCTTCTTCCAAGTGGCCTTCTTCAACCGTACCGTGCTCAAGGGCCACGATGCCCTCGCAAACGAATGTCTCGACGTTCTTGCCGTTCACGCCGCAGAAGAACGAGAGCACCCGCACCCGGGCCTCTTTCTCCGCCTGGGTGAGCGCGTGGCGCAGCGCGTTCTGTGCGGCATTGAGGTCCTGGATAACGCCCTGCGAGACGCAGCCGCGGCCCGGAGCCGTGCCGTGCCCAATGATCTCGATGGCGCCGTCGTCGACGCGCCGCGCAATAAGAACACGGATATCCCGCGATCCAAAATCAACCACTCCGACGAACTCGCCTCTGTTGCCCACGACTATCTCCTCGCTCGCGTAAGTATAAGTGCAATAAGCCTATCGGCTTGATATATCGAGAACTGAATACTGTTCTATTTTGTGCGCCGCGCTGCGGATTATGCGGTTTTCTCAAGCCGCGAATATCCCGTTCGGCCCCGCAAAGACGCGGATTTCCGCTCGGCTCACGCCACAGCATGCCGATTCAATCCTGATTCGGTCTCACTGTCCGAAAAATGCAAAGCCGCAGCCAAACAAGGGGGGGATTGAGCTCGAACTGCGGCCCAAGCGTCGCGACGCCCTCAAGAAGAAGGCGTCCCGAGGCTCCAGCCCCAGCCATCGACGCCGGTCCCCGGCTCGCTTGAACGGCGACCGAGCGGTTCAGCTTCTTGCAGCCTAGAAGAGAAACTCGCCCGAGTCCGATTCCGCAGCTTGCTGGGGTGCTGCCTGCGCGCCCACCTGGGCCAGCATCTGTTGGATATCCGCTAGGGACACGCGCTGCTGCGTGAGCGTTTCCCGGGCCCGGTCCATGGCGGATTCGATCTCGCTGCGCTTGCGCTGCAAGTTCTTTACCCGCTGGCGGGCGTCTTCGAGGCGCATGCGAGCCTCGCGCTCCGCTTCGTTGCGCGCGGTTATGTCGGCTTCGGTCTCGGCCTCGCGCTGTTGCGTGTTCAACAGCTCGCCACGGGTTTCGTCGAGTCTGGCGGCTTCTTCCGCGCGGCGAAGCTGGAGTTGCCGGATTTGCTCGTCCAGGTCGGCCACGCGCGCTTCAACTTCCACAAGCTTCTGCGACATGCCGGTAACTTCCGCACGGCGCGTGTCGAGGACTTTCTGGCCGTCGGCCACGCTGCGCGCGGTGTCGTCCACGACAAGCTCGGCGCGCTGCACGTCGCCGCGGGCGGCCTCGATGAGTTCCGCGCCTTCCTGAAGGCGGCGCTCGGCCTCGTTGACCCGCCGGTTGGCGTCCTCCACTTCAATCTGGGCCAGCATCGATGCGGCCTGCAAAGCCAGGCGCTTCGCCACGGAGGCGTTGCCCTCGGTCATGGCCCGCTGCGCCACGTGAAGCAACGCCTCGGGCGAATCCGCGCCGAGGAAGTCGTCCGCGTCGCGCGGCGGTTCTTCCGTCTTCGCAACCGGTTCGAGTGCGGACTCGAGCTCCGCTTCGATTTCTTCGACGTCTACGTCCGCCTCGGCCTCCGACTCGACGAGCTCTTCCTCGAAGAAGAGCTCGTCGGTCTCGGGCGCTTCGGTTCCAATTTCATCCGTGAATACCGCTTCCTCCTCTTCGACCTCGACTTCCGGTCCACTCTCGACGATAACGTCTTCGGTCTCGGATTCCGACGGTGTCCATTCCGTCAGGAGAGTGTCGCATTCGGCGATCCAGCCGCGGATCATGGCGTTCTCGGGGCCTTCTTCGGCCTCCACATAGACGCCACAGAACGCGTAGGCCAGTTCAAAGAAATTGTCTTGAGGCAGGGTTTCGCGCTCGGCAGCCGCGGCGCACATCCGCGTCATGGCCTGGCACAGCTCGACACAACTCGGACGGTTGTAAAAGTCCGCCTGGAGTTCCAGGAATGCCACGCTGTCGAGGATGACCAGGAAGCCTTCCGCGAGATCGGCTTCCGGCTCGCGTTCCATGTGCGACAGGCGCTCGCAGAGCACGTCCAGGCGTTCGATGACCTCTGGCGCAGTGCCGCCGGCGCCGGAGCGGTCGTCTTCCAAGCGCTCGGATTCGATTTCTTCCTCCGGGCCCAGTTCCAGGAGGTCGCCGCCTAAGGGAGCCAGAGGAGGCAATTCCCCGAGTAGCCCCGTCGTATCCTCTTCTTCTTCCGCTTCGATTTCTTCCACTTCGACGGGTACCCGCGCTTCCACATCCCGTTCGGGCGTTACTTCTTCCCAATCAGCGACAGGAGCCGGTTCGTCCCAAGGAGCCTCGGAGCCGGCTTCGGCGTCCATCGTGGCCTCGTCGGTCGGGTTTTCGTCGGCTTCTCCGTGGAAGTAGTCGTCCATCGAGGGAGAATCCACACGCTCGTAGGAACCAAAGGAGGACCGGGGCGTCTCGGCCGGCATTTCGAAGGGGGCGGACCGTTCTACAGCCACGGGTTCCGGACGAAGCTCGCGGTCGAAGCGGCGCTCCCGGCTCTGTGCGCGTTCGGCAATTCGCGGAGCGGCGTAAGGGTCTTCCTCATCGCGCACCAGTATGATGCCCGCGTCCTTAAGGTCTTGCAGGGCCATGCGATAGCGGTTGCGCCACTTCTGCATGAGGCCCGAACGGGCCTTGCCCAGCATGAGATCGCTGACCATCTGCGAGAGGATTTCGTAGCTCTCGGTCAAAAAGCGGACGCTGAGGTGCGCCTGCCCCTCATTCTCATAACTTTGGAGGATGCGGCCCGTTTCCGTGAGCGCCTCGACGACCTCCGGCCAGCCCTCCGCAACCGCGATTTCCACGGCGCGAATAAGCTGGTTCATGCACTCATCGGACCACATCTCTTGCGGTGCGCCTTCGCGGGCGCGCGCCACGTGGCGCTCGAAGCGCCCGAGAACCGTCGCAAGTTTACGTGTGGCAGGGCTTATGCCCGTGTCCGGCGGTGCGGCTTCGTAGTCGTCCTCCGGCACGGGAGAGGAGTAGAGCAGGGCATTTCGCTCTTCCGAAGCGACCACCCCGAACTCCGAATGTGCCGGTTGAGACTTCGCTCGCCAGCCCAACGTAAGCGAATTTTTGTTCTTTTTGCCGAATCTCACGGGCGTAACCCCCACTTTTGGGGTGCATTCTAGCACAAATCTCTCGCTTACGCAATATGTTGTGGTCGAACGCCCGAGAGCGGCCAAAATAGCCCAGATGTTGCCCTTTTTGGCCCTTTTGGTGGCGTGGTTATGCCGTCAGAACACCCTTCTTGTGGAGGTAGTCAATTACGGTTTCCACGCATTCTTCTAAAGTTGCTTTTCCCGTGTCAACCGTGATTTCGGGGTTCAGGGGCTCTTCATACGGGGCTGAGATGCCCGTGAATTCCGGGATTTGGCCGGCGCGCGCCTTCTTGTAGAGACCCTTGGGATCGCGCTGTTCGCAGACTTCCAAATCCGCCTTGACATAGACTTCGATGAAGTTGCCTTCGCCGGCAATCTCGCGGGCCTTGTCACGGTCGTCGCGGTAGGGGGAAATGAACGCGGTCATGGCAATGACGCCGGCGTCGATGAAGAGCTTTGCCACCTCGCCGATGCGGCGGATGTTTTCCGTGCGGTCCTCGGGCGAGAAACCGAGGTTCTTATTTAGGCCCATGCGGATGTTGTCGCCGTCGAGCACATAGGTGTGGCAGCTCTTGTCGTAGAGCGCGCACTGGACCGCCTGTGCGAGGGTCGACTTTCCGGACGCGGAAAGGCCGGTGAACCAGATGACCACGGCTTTGTGGCCGTTCAGGCGCTCGCGGTCTTCCTTGACGATATCGGCGTGATGCCAGGTAATGTTCTTGCTCTTAATCTGTTCGGACATGTCCAACCTCCGCTCAGGGTAAAGTGCTAACCGGAATGCAAGGAGGAGAGTATACCTTCCGCATTCAATCAGTTCAAAGTTGGTCATGTAACGCCGAAATGA
>JAVEWL010000393.1:0-5625 GCA_034004565.1 FCB group bacterium
TTGAAGAGGGCCACGATATCGTCGTCGGCTGGAAAGAAAAACGTCACGACCCCTGGCACACGACCTTTCCCTCGCACGTCTACAACAGGGCCGTCGCGCGCCTCTTCAAGTTGCCGCTTCACGACATCAACTGCGGTTTCAAATGCTACCGCGGCGAGGTCGTCAAGAAGCTCCATGTCTACGGCGAACTCCATCGCCTGCTGCCCGCGCTCGCGGCCGCCCTGGGCTACCGCAGCACCGAGATCCCCGTTCAACACCATCCCCGCCGCTACGGCGTCTCCAAGTACGGCTTCGAACGCTTTGCCAAGGGCGCCATGGACGTCGTCGCGGTCTGGTTCGTCACGCGCCACGCCCACACGCCCGGCCACTTCTTCGGCAAGTGGAGCATGCTGGCACTATTGGTCTCGCTGTTCTGCGGACTGGCGGGTATTGCGTTTGAGATGATCTTCGAATCGCCTCTTGCATGGGCCGTGTGGTGGCTGGCGGGCGCCGTGTTTGCCGTCGGTGGCCTGGTCCTGATGGCCATGGCCCTGTTCTCGGAATTTACCCTCTACCACCGGCCCAAGCTCGACACCGCCGACTACACCGCCGAGGTGATCAAAAAGAACTAATGTAACCCCGAATTCCCATTCGGGGTCTTTGCTCTTTCTTCGCAGCGTTTCGAATGCAGAAACAAAGACCCCGAATGGGAATTCGGGGTTACATTAACCCAATTCGCGCGTTCGAGGTCTGTTGGAACGCGTTGCGCACGAACGCCGCAATGACCTTCCCTTCCGGCAGGGTCACTGCCGTGGGTGAGACGGCTTCCGCCCACTCGTGGGACTGCCCCTCGATCCACGTGCGCTCCATCGGTTCCGCGTCGCCCGCGCCGACGCCTGGGGTGTACTGCACCTCGTCCGTCCACACATCCACGTCCAGTGCCGCACGCGTTGCCTCGGGATGCTGCCGCAAATCCAGTGCCGCAAACCGCGCCGCCACCGCTGTGTCGCTTGCGCACACCGGCACGATCGGAAAGCCTTCGCGCTCGCCGCGCCGGTCGCACAACACCCGCAGGTGTTCCATCAGCCGCAGTCCGAGCCCCGCATCCTCGCGCAAAGATGCGCCCGTCAGTGCGTGCACGCATTCGTTCAGCCCCACCGGGCTTACGCGGCACGCCGCCCGATCCGGATCGGCATAGACCACGCCTTCCCGCCGCTGCGCCAGCAACGCCAGCGGCCCGACTTCGCCCAGTTCGAGCAACTTGCGCAAGAACGTCTGCTTCTCGCGATGCGCCCGCACCACCGTATCCAGCGCCTGCGCCAGCGCGTCCATGAGCGCGGCCTCGTCCGGCGCGCCATACGCCAGCCTCGGCAGGTTCAACGACACATCGTGCGCCGCAAGCCGACGCGGCAACCACACCCGTTCCGGCGCGCGTTCCGGCAGCACATCGCGGTCCAGCGCGAACTGCACGCCGCCCGCCGTCGCCGCCTCGCCCGCCCACGCCAGAAATTCCTCGTGCCCTTCCGTGCGGAAGAACTCGTGCGTAATCTTCACCACCGGCGACAGCGCCGGGTTTGACCCGTCCTCGCGCGCCTCGCGGTGCGCCTCCAACAGCGCCCACGCCAATCGCCGCGCCGTCGACGCGCACTCCGCATACGTGCGCCCGACCAGCTTTCCGCCCGGCCCGATCGCGTCCTGACGGTACAGCCAAGCCGGCGTATCCCAGCACATTCCCAGTTCCACGCGCGGCGTCATCCGTCCCGGCACCGCCTCGCGATGCCCCAGCAGGAAGACGAGCATCCGCGCCACCGACCGCACCCGCGCCTCGTCGTCGTTCGCCAGGAACGGCGCCAGGTAGAAATTGATCGCGTCCCACGCAATCCCGTCCGCCACCAAGTTGCCCAGGGCCGCGGTAAACTGCGCCGTATGCGACAGCAAGGCCTCGATATCGCGCGGCGGCCGAGCCCCCGGCAACGCCCCAAACAGCTTCACATATTCCAACGACGGCGCAATCCCAAGAAACCGGTCCACCGCGCCCAAACCGTGCAGGTGCAAGTCCCCCCGCAGGTGCGCATCCGTTACCGGCTGCGAAAACACCCGCGACAGCGCATACTCCCGCTTCACCTGTTCCGCCAATACGCCGTTGGTGTTCTCCGGGTCCAGCGATTTCCGGCCCGGTCCCGCGTTCGGGGCGCAGAGGATCCGTTCCGCGTCGTACAGCGGCACGCCCAGGCGCGCATGCCGCCGCCGATGCTCTTCCAAGCCCAGCTCGATCAGTTTCGCGTCCACCAACTCGCGCACCAGCGCCGCCGTCAGCGTCCGCACGCCCGCCGACAAAATCTGCTTCTCCACGTCCGATGCGATGACGTTCGCGATGTTCTCGTCCAGCTCCGTTTCGCGCACCAGCGCCGCCACGATCTTCGCGCGGTCCCAGCTCACCACCGCCTCGCCGCTCGTCCGCACGAACAACGGCTCCGCGCCCGGCAACGGCGCCACCGGCGGCTCGCCCTCGGCCTCCGCCAGTTCCTTCAGCAACAAGCGGAGGTTCCCCGCGTGCAAGTGGCGCATCCGCGCGCGCTTGTCCCGGTGCCGCGCATAGACCAGCGCCGTCCGCGCGTGCCCCATCTCGATGAGCACCTTTTCCACCGCGTCGTGGACCTCATCCACGGTAGGCGGCCGCCCATCCAGGATTTTCGAGAGGTAGATGGCCACGCCGCTGGCCAGGCTGTCCGCGCGGTCGCGATCCTGCCCGCCGATCGACTCCGCCGCATGGAAAATAGCATCCGCAATCTTGCGCTTCTGGAAGGGTTCTTCCCGACCGTCCCGCTTGACGATCGTCAGGAGCGGCTGCGGCGCCTCGACGAATGGCGCCGGAAACGTCAACTGCGCGTCGAACGTCCCCTCCGGAGTCCCCGGAAGAACTACCTCGTTCTCGTCACGTTCCCGCAAACAAAACGCTCCTTCCGCCACATGAATTCATCCGTCTCGCGTATGAATAAAACAGTGTATCGAACGCCCGCCAAAGAAGACAAGGCCCCAATGTCACCCCGAATTCCCATTCGGGGGCTTTGCTTCTTCTTCAAAGCGCTTCGTCCGGCCCCAAAGCCCCCGAATGGGAATTCGGGGTTACATCAAGTCAAAAAAACTCCCCTCGTTGCGTCTATAATGCAGGAATGGGGGATCAACCTATGCTCTGGCAACGCAACGACGCCGCGCTCGTCCGGGAGGTCCTGGGCGGACGCCACGAACAATTCGGCCTGTTGGTCGAGCGCCATCTGCCCCGCGTCCTCGCCATCGCCGGCGCCCGCGTGCGCAACCGCGCCGACGCCGACGACGCCGCGCAGGAAGCCTTCCTGAAGGCCTACACTTCGCTCGACACCCTCAAGGACCACGCCCGCTTCGCCCCGTGGCTCACGGCCATCGTGCGCAACGTCTGCGCGACCTTCCAACGCGCCCGCCGCGAAGAATCCCTCGAACTTACCCCGGCCCACGAACCGGCCGTCGAGCCCGAACACGAAACCCGCGAACTCCACGCCGTGCTCCGGCGCGAAATCGACCGGCTCGAGCCCGACGCTCGCGAAGTCCTGCTTCTGCACTATTTTGCGGGCCTCAAGATTCGCGAAATGGCCGAAACCTTGAGCATCAGCCCCGCTGCCGCCGGCAAGCGCCTCGACCGCGCCCGCGACGCCCTCGGCCAGCAACTCATCACCCAGCTTGGCCCCGCGCTCGACCTCTACAAGCCCCGCGAAGGCCAGGCCAAGCGTCTCAGCGCCGTCGTGCTCGCCGTGCGTCCCGCATGGCCGACCGTCCCCGTCACGGCCGCCGCCGTCGCCACGAGTTTTACCGGCATCACCATCCTGAAAGCCCTGATCGCCGGCGCGGCGCTTGTCGCCGTGACAGGCATGGCCGCGTGGCAATTGGAGAAACCAGCGGCCCCATCGCAACCCGTCTCCGTCGCGCCCGCGCCTCCCGCGAAGGAAGCCGCCCCTCCGCCGCCCACGGCCAAGATAACTGAGGCTCCCGCCCAACCGGGCGAACCGCAGATCTCCGGCCGCGTCTACGACGCCGCCACGGGTGCAGGCATCCCCGGCGTGAAGGTCGCCGCCGAAATGCCCGGACAACCACGCGCCGAAAGCGCGCCCACGGACAAGAACGGCTACTACGCCTTCGACACGCTTCCGGAAGGGCGATGGATGTTGCAGCGCGGCGAGGCCAGGTCCTACCCCTTCGGAAAGGAAATCGAGAAGGTTGCCGTGAACGCCGCTCCCGCAAGGAAGATAACCGGCGTTGACTTCGCCCTGCGGAAAGGCGTGCTCATCCGCGGCCACGTTCTCGACCCCTCGGGCGCGACTGTGCCCAAAGCGCACGTGCACGATGGAGCGAGCAGAGGCACCGATATTGTCAGGAGCGACGCCGAAGGACGTTTCGAATTGTGGATACCCGAACCGGGCATCGCGGCGTTGCGCGCCTACACGGCGGGCGGCGACGTGGAGTCGGTAACACGCCGGGGCATTACACAGACTGTGCCTCTTCAGGGTCTTGATGGCGTGGAGCTGATCTTACATCCCTACGGCAAAATCTCGGGCATCGTGAAGAATTCCGCCGGCCGGCCCGTGCCGAGCGTCAGTGTAAATGCCTGCGTCAAGGAGTCTGACGGCTACAAGAGCTTCCCCAGCGACAGCGCCGTGACGGACGAGAAGGGCGCTTTCGAAATTGCGAGACTTTTCGAAGGCGCCTATATGCTCAAAGTCGCCGAAACCAACGTGCAGGAGATAACCCTGGGCTCCGGCCAACACCTCAAGGATGTGGCCTTGATCGCCGACCTTCCCGAGCCCTCCACGCCCGTGCCGGGACAAGGCACAATGACCATTTCGGGCCGGATTTTGGACCCCATCGGAAAACCCTTGCAGGGCGCATACGTGATGGTCTCGGGAGAGGATGAGTCCAACCGCTGGTCGCACGGCTCACAAATGACAAGTGACGATGGAGCCTACAAGATAACCGGCCTCCTGCCGGGCTTGCACGAAGTCTGGGCCATGTGCCCGCCATACTCCGAAGCCAAGCGCTCCGCCGTTGCCTCGGGCAGCGGAGGCGTCGAATTGAAACTCGTAGAGGAACCGGTGCTGAAAGGACGGGTACTTCGCGCCGATTCCGGCGAACCCATTACCGATTTTGCCATCTGCCCCACCGGACGGTCAGAACCTATGTTCAAAGGAAGCGATATTACAGCCGATGCGCTTCCGGCATCATCCGGTCTGCATTTTCACGATCCCGCCGGCGCCTTCACGCTGAAAGACACTGAAATAACCATGGGCCGCGGCTCCCCGCTTCTTGTTGTGCAAGCCGAAGGTTTTGCTACACAAGCCGTTCCAATTGCCCCCAATGCAACCGAATCCGGAGTCGAGACCGTTGTGCGCCTTGTTCCGGAGGCGCGAATCGAGGGCATTGTCGTTGACTCTCGCGGGCAGCCCGTACCTCAGGCGTTCATCATTCCAGGCCGTCCTCTCGACATCAGTCCAGAAAAGCTGGCAACCTTCGCGCGCGCCTGCACCGACACGGAAGGCCGCTTCGTCATCGGCGGACTGCCGCGCCTGGACTTGACCCTGAGCGCAAACCACCCAAAGCATCCACAGGCAATTGGGCAAG
>JAVEWL010000394.1:0-5595 GCA_034004565.1 FCB group bacterium
CGATAAAGAACGAATCGTGCGGCTCCAGTTGCCGCGCCAGTTCCGGGCCGTCGCTCCCGTCGTGGAGTATTGCGCGCGCCAGGAGCATCCCCGCGGCCTTCCCGCCGATCCGCCCCGACCCGATGAGCCGCGCACGGATCCCGAACAGGTGATCCAGGGTAAAATACCGCTCCGCCAGCAGGTTGATGTTCTCGTGATCGCCTATCATCATCCGCGTCAACTCTTGCTTGAGCGCGGCAATCTCGGGCGGGAGCGGCTCGCCCTGCGCCTCGCTCTCGCGGTGCAGTTCAAGCCGGCGGTACACGCTCTCCCACGGCGCAATCGACGCATCGGCCGTGCGCGTCAGCGGATGCCTCCGCGCGGAACTCAACGCCGCGGCATGACCGCTGTGGTGTACCGGCTCGCACTCTTCCTCCGAGAACAGGTGCGGCAGGAACATCTGCGCCGAATACCGGTCCCACACCTTCAACGGATGGATGTACATCTGGCCGTCCACGTGGTACACGTCGATCAGCAACTGTGTCGTGTCGCGAATGCGCGCCACCGTCGAGTGCGCATGCCGCCCGCGGGTAAGCGCGAAATACGCAATCGTGTCCAATTCCGCCAAAAACGGACAGGTCACCCGGAAGAAATTCGCCAGCAACTCGTCCGTCGCCCACTCCTCAACCAGCGCCGAGAGGTTATCCAGAACGTAATACGTCTCCAGGCCCCAGTCGTCGATGATGTGATGGACCTGCGCGCTGAAATAGTCGAACCCCGCGTCCGGGTCCACCTCCAGGATCGTAAGCCCTTCGCGCGGCTCCAGCACCGGCGGGTGCGGCGCAAAGCGCAGGTAGACCATCTTGCGCCCTTCCGCGATCGCCTGCGTCGTCAGCCGCTCCGCAAAGCCCCGGTAATCCTCGATCCGGTCCACCTGCCAGACGACATTGTCGCCCAGCCGCAACCCCTGAAGAACTTCGTCCAGCGAAGAAATACCCGTCGAAACAATTACGTCAGATCTCATGATTAATACCGCGCCAGTCTCTTCACACCGTAGAAGTGCCGCTCCGCCTCGTCCCGTTCAAACGATATAGACTCTTCCTCGGAAACGTATGGAACACTTCCTGACACCATAATCGGGACAAACAGAGCGTAGTCGGAATTCGCTGCGGTCTCGAATTCAATAATGCCGTCCTTGGGAACCACTTCGGCAGCCGGTTTGCCCTCGGCCGGATCGCGGCTCAGCCAGGGCGCTTTCTCGAAGGGATTGCGGATGCGGCACTTCCCGCCCGCTTCCGAGCGAATCCGCACATAGCGAACCTTTCCATCCTTCATCTGCGCCGTGACCACAAATGCCCCTTCCGCGCGCAGGTTCTCGAATTGCGCATCGTGCCAACGGTCCGGCATCGACGGAAACACGCGGATCACGCCGCCCTGCGATTGCAGCAGCATTTCCTGTATCGCCGCCGCCGCGCCAAAGCCCGCCTCGAGCGTCATCGGATCGTAATCAAACAGCGACAACCCGAAGATGCGCGGGTCGCCGTTGATGTGGAATGTATTCGGCGTGATGAACCCGTTCGCATACACATCCAGCATCTGATACGCCCAGTTGCCGTATCCGGCCCGGCCCGCGATCAGCGACATCCACGGGAACGACCAACCCGTCCATTGCCCCGGACCCAGCACGCGAATCTGATGCAGCGAACCTTCAATCAGGGCTTTCTCCGCGTCCGAACCTTCCGGCGAAACCACCGCCAGCGGATGCAGCATCATCAATTGCGAATGATGCCGGTGCGACCGCTCCATCGGCTGGTTCGCATCTACAAACACCCGGTTGTCCCGCTGCGGAAAGTCCACCAGATTCGCCAGCACCTCGTTCACCCGCGGCGTCAACGCATCCTCCGCGCCCAACGCCGCGTTCGAATCCAGAATCGCCTTGCCCAGCATCCGAATCAACGCCAAGTCGCAGGTCGGATCCGGCACATACGACTCAAAGCTCCCCTCAAAATACTCCGGCGAGTAACTCATCGGCACGTGCAGCTTCCCGTCCTCGCCTTTCTCGAGCATATTCGCGTACGTCAGGAAGCACGCCCGGATCATCGGCAACGCCTGCTCCTGAAGAAACACCTTATCCTGCGAATACAGCCAGTGCAGCCAGTAATGGTGCGCCAGCCACGCCGCATTGCCCGGCCAGAGCTCCACGCCCGAATACCCATAGATTCGCTCGCCCCTTGGCCCGATCGCGCAGCCCGCCCAGGCGCCGTCGAAGCCAAAAAACTCCTGGCACTGTTGCTGCCAGCGCGGCAGGCACGCCGAAAACATGCGATACAGCGGCTCGCCCAAATCCAACCGGTTCGCCGCATAGATCGGCCAATACGACTGCTGCACGTTCATGTCGAGATGATAATCCCCCGACCACGGCGGCAACCCGCCGTCCAACGTCCACAGCCCCTGCAACGTAATCGGGTACCCGCCCGGCACGGACGAGCACCCGAGCTTGTACGTCTCCATGTAATACAGCGCTTCCAGCCGCGCATCCGGAATCGTAAGCCACGACTTGTCCCAATACTTCGCCCACCACGCCCGGTGCGCCGACAAATCCGGCTCCGCCGTCGCCCACGCACCCGCCGCCTTCTGGGCCGCCGCCAAAGGGTCCGGATCGTCGTTCGACGACACGATCGACACCGCCAGCGTAAACCCATCCTTGCGGTTCAGCCGCTTCCAAGCCACCGCATACGCGTACCCCGAAGGCGTTCGCTGCAACAGCGTCCCACCGTCCGCCGCTTCGCTCGTCTCCGGCGCCGAATATCCCCACTGCGCCAGCGTGTCCTTGGCCTTCTGCGAAAGGTGGTCAAATCCCACCTTCACCTTCGCATCGCCCAGCCCCTCGCCGGAAAAGTCCATATACACAACCCGCTGCCCGCTCGGCACCACCACGCGCGCCTTAACACCCCGGCCCGTGAGCTCCGCTTCCGCCCGATACAGGCTCAAGCGTCCGCTGAAACCCTCAAGCGAGCGTCCGTCAATCTGCTTCGCACCCAACCCTTCAATGCCGCTAATCTCCAGCCGCGGCATCGGCAAGCGCGTCGGATACGGATCCTTCCCATAGACCGCCTCCGTCTGCATGCACTTAACGGCCTCGTCCTTGCGCCCGTCGCGAACCATCTCGCGCAGCTTCGCATACGTAAGCCCGTTCAGCGGCTTCTCGCGCGTCTCCCATGCGTCATACGCATCGAGCGTCACCTTCAACGGCGCACCGTCCCCCCAGACCAGCGCCCCGATATGCCCGTTCGCAAGCGGAATCCCCGTCTTCCACTCCACCGGCGGCCGCTCCCAAACAGGGTCATGCGCATCCAACCACCCCGGTTCCATCCCCGCCGCCAGACAACTCAACAACGCAAGGATCGTGGCTTCCATATCCGTCCTCCCAGCTATGGCTCTCGAATACTCGCCCCAATCCTACCAAAACGCTATCCCCTCGGCGAACCCTTCGTATGGGTCTTATAGGTCCTATGGGTCCTATGGGCCTTATGGGAGCCCCATCCGGCCCATAAGACCCATAAGACTCATAAGGCCTATAAGACCCATAAGACTCATCCGATGGTTCCCGCATCGCCGACGGCGCACAACTCATCTACCCCAACGGCGACTCCCACACCTGGTCGCTCGAATACCGTCCACCCACCCACGACGCCAAGGCAATCCTGCAACAGCCAAACAGTAAAACGCGGGAAAACAGGGACTGTTCCACTTTTGGCCAAAGCGTCAACCCCCAAAGGAGCGCCCCAAACCGCTCTGCCCCCCAAAATCGCTGAAGGCCGCACCCACCCCAAAAGTGGAAACTGTCCCTGCTTTCCCTACTCAAAAAGGACTGCGCCGCAGGCATTTTGGGGGGGGGAGTGGATGCCCGCGGCGCAGTAGCCTTTCGGCCGACCCGGTCCGTAATCCGTGAGTGGACAGGCGAACCCTCACTGCTCACGGTCGTACCCAATGTTGTTACGCCGAACGGAATGCATTGGCAGTTCAAGGCCCAGACACCCTTGCCTTACAACGTGCGCCAACACCCCTGATACGGCGAAGGTGTACCACCGCCCCAATCGGACGGTCACTCGAAAACCGGGGAAAAGCGACAAGAAATATAATGCCCCCAATCCCCCACGGGACCGCCATACACGACGATCACACGCTAACACCTTTACTATTGTACCCCACATGGATTTGTAAAGTCAAATCCCACATTACAACCCCAGAAACCGCCCCCACGGTCCTATAGGTCTTATAAGTCTTATAGGTCCTTTGGGTCTTCCCGCCCCAACGCGTCACCAATACGTGTAAAACAACACCTCGGTGAACCAGCACTGAAACGCCAGCGCGCACAGCGTCACCACCAGCGGCGCCAATCGCCCCGACGCCTGCCCCATCCGGTCAATCGCATGCGCCGCGGGCACCACCACAAACGGCAGGATATACATCGCCGACCGCTCGCCCTCTCCCCGCGCCAGGTACGCCAAATCCAATACCACCAGCGTAAGCGCGAACACAACGAACAGCGCCTTCGTCCCCGCCTCCGGCTTCGCCAGCCGCCAGAAGAACAGCACGCTGACCGGGATCCCCGCAAAGTACACCCACGCCAGCGGATTGAGAATCTTCCATGTCCACGACGGATACCTCGGCAGCAACTTCTCCAGGTTGTGCTGGTCCAGGTCGAACTGCGCCTTCGACAGTCGGAACACTTCCACCACGTCAAACCCCGACCACAACCGCACCGCCAGATGCAGCCCCAGGAACGCCAGCAGCATCACCACCGCCGTCTGCACCACAGAAAAGCGCGTCTCCCGCGCCCGCAACCGCCACAGCCCCACGAACGCGAAATACGCCCCCAGCGTAAGCAGCGAGAACGACAGCAGCGACGCCACCGCGTACGCCACGCCCGCCGCAACCGCATACCCTATCGACGCCCGATCCATCGCCCTGCCGAACAGGAACAACGTCACGATCGTGAACGGCATGAAAAGAATGTCCGCGCTCGTCGCCGTGAACAGCACGATCGAGGGCATCAGCGTATACAGCATGCACGCCGTCAACGCCGCGCGCCGCCCCAGCAAGTCAGTGACCCAGTAATACAGCGGCACCACCGCCAGGGTCCCCACCGCAATCGTCGCCAGCGAAAGCCCCAACGCCTCGCGCCCCGCCACGAACGACAAAACCCACAACAGCGCTATCGGTCCCGGCGGATGCACCTTCGCGTGAATCGACAGAAATTCGTGCTTCGATGCGTACTCCGTAAACAAACCCTTGAGGGTCCGCCCGAAACCAATGTCGCCTATGTATTCATACTGGTAACGCGAATACGCGTCGGCAATCCCCGCCGTGCCTTCGCGCAGCATCGCGATCGAGCAGGAGAAAATGACCCCGAAGAAGATCAATCCCACCAGCAACCATCCCGCCGCACGGGCATCCGGCTCGTTATCGAACCAGTCCAGCCGCCGCAGCGCCGCGTACACACCGCCGATGAAAACGAGGAACACCGACAGCGCCAGCAGATGAAACTGCAGTTCCGCCCAAACCGCCGACGGCTCAATACGCCATCTCAAGCTCGGCGAGAACGTCGCCCAC
>JAVEWL010000395.1:0-5592 GCA_034004565.1 FCB group bacterium
AACATAGGAGTGCTAACAACGCGCGAAGTGTACCATATATTAGCCCTTCTGTCAAGAACAATCGGCACGTCCTGGATCGTCCGTCTCCATATTTAAGTTCCTGCAATAAAAAGGCTTATTGTCTATGCTCGCACTCTCTTCCGTCCATCAAGTCCATCTCGTCCATAAGGTCCATAGAGTTCGTAAAACCCGCGTCCCCCTCGTCCTACCCAAAACGCTCCGCCATGAGTATCATTAGAACCCTCGACACATGCGGGCATTCAATCTGGGAAGGGTACCGGGCATACATGCGAGTGGGATTCGACATCGGCCCCATCACCGCCACGCGGACCGGGGTCGGCAACTACTGCTATTACCTGTTGAAGCACCTCCTGCGGCTCCTCGAAGCCGACGAGCGCATCGTCGGCTTTGCAACGGGCCGTGAGCGCCCATCCCTGCACGAACTCGAGTCGCGCCTCAAGTACCGCTACATTCCCGTGCCCACTCGCGTCATGTACCGTTCCTGGACCTGGTTCAACCGCCCCCGCGTTGACCGCTGCCTGGGCGGCCTGGACATTTACCACGCCACCAACTATTTCCTGCCGCCCACCGAATCCGCCAAGCGCGTGGTGACCATCCACGACCTGGCGTTTATGGCGACCCCGGAACTGGCCAGCCCGAAGATCGTCGGCCCCTACAGCCGCCAGATGACCACATTCGCCCACGAGGCGGATGCCATTATGGCCTACTCGGAATCCACCAAGGCCGACATCGTCCACTACCTCGACGTGCCGCCCGAAAAGATCACCGTGGCGCCGATGGCCGTGGACGAGGGCTTCGAGCCGATGCCCCGCGACGAGGCCGAACGCTGGGTGCGTGAGAAGTACTTTGTCGAGACGCCGTTCCTCCTCTTTGTGAGCACGCTCGAACCGCGCAAGAATGTGCCCACGCTTCTGCACGCCTTTGCGCGGGTCGCGCGCGAAATCCCGCATAAGCTCGTGCTCGTCGGTGGAATCGGCTGGGACTCCGAAGAAATCTTCGATACCATGCGCCGGCTCCGGATCACGGACCGCGTCGTCCGGCCAGGGTTTGTTCCGCATCACGAGTTGCCGGCGTTCTACTGCGCCGCCGACGCGTTCGTTTTTCCGACCCTCTACGAGGGCTTTGGCCTGCCGCTCCTCGAGGCCCTCACCTGCGGGTGTCCGGTCATCACCTCCAACAACTCGTCCGTGCCCGAAGTCACCGGCGACGCCGCCCTGCGCTCCGACGCGAACGACGACGAGAATATCGCCGCGGACATCCGGCGCGTCCTGGGCAACCCCGAACTGGTCGCGGAAATGAAGAAGCGCGGCTTCGGCCACGCCACGAAATACTCCTGGGACGCCTGTGCCCGGGCCACGCTCGAGGTCTATCGGAATCTCGCGCAATGCGTATCCTGATTAACGGTCTCCAGGCGGGCAACCGCAGCGGCACGGGCGTCTATACCCAGCGCCTGGCCGAGTGGCTGCCCCGCGTGGCCGAGGATCTTGAATTCGCAGTGCTCTGGCCCGAAAAAATGGCCCCGCCCACGTCAGTCCAAGTTTGCCCGCGTCCCGCCGGCGGACTTCGACGGGCCCTCAGCGACCAATGGACCGTGCGAGCCGACCGGCGCAGCCTCAACGCTGACCTCGTCCACTATCCCGCCAGCGTCGGCAACGTCCTCGGCCTGCCCGATACCGTCGTCACCGTGCACGACCTCAGCTTCCTGGTCGAGCCGAAATGGTTTCGCGCCGGACGCGCCGCCTACTACCGCTGGGCCGTATCGCGCAGCGCCCGCACCGCGCGCCGCATCCTGGCCGATTCCGAAGCCACCGCGCGCGACCTCCGCGAGCGACTCTCCATCCCCGCCGAGCGTATCGACGTGGTGCCCCTCGGTGTTGACGAAGCCCTGAAGCCCGCCACGCGCGACGAATGCCGCGATGCGCAGGAGCGCTACAACCTGCCGCCGCGCTACTTTCTCTACCTCGGCACCATCGAGCCCCGCAAAAACGTCGCGCGAATCGCGCGCGCCTGGTCCCGCGTCGCAAAGGACGGCGTACCCGACCTCGTCCTCGCCGGCCGCTACGGATGGAAGGTCGAGCCCATCCTGCGCGAAGTGACGGACTCCCCGCACACCGAGCGGATCCACCTGCCCGGCTTCATCGCGCGCGAAGACATGGCCGCCGTCATGACAGGCGCCGAGGCCTTCATCTGGCCCAGCCTCTACGAAGGCTTCGGCCTGCCCCCCCTCGAAGCCATGGCCTGCGGCGTCCCCGTGCTCACCTCCAACACCTCGAGCCTCCCCGAAGCCGTCGGCGACGCCGCCCTCACCGTCAACCCCCTCGACGAAGACGCCATCGCCGAAGCCATTCGCCGCCTCGCGACCGGCCCCGCCCTCCGTGAAACCCTGCGCCAAGCCGGCCACGCCCGCGCCACCCAGTTCACCTGGCGCCGCACCGCCGAACTAACCGCCGCCGCCTACCGCCGCACCCTTGGATAAAGAACGAGGAACGAGGAACGAAGAACGAGGAACGAGGAAAGAAAGAACAAGAAGGGGGTCGAATCCAAGCACTTTCTTGCTTTTTCTTTCCTCGTTCCTCGTTCTTCGTTCTTCATTCTTCTCTTCCACTACCCCCCCGCAATCCGGCATAATCCCCCGGTGAGAATTCTGCACATTTACAAAGACTACGATCCCCCGATACGGGGCGGGATGGAGCGGCACATGGCCCTCATGTGCCGGTTTCAGCGGGAGTGGGCGGAGGTCGAGGCGCTGACGTGCAGCCGCACGCCGCGCACCCGCGTCGTCGACCGCGACGGCACCCGCGTGACCGAAGTGGGGGAGTGGGGGAGGCTCCAGAGCGCGCCCGTATCGCCGGCTTATCCCTGGCACCTGCGCCGCCTCGCCGGCGACGTCAACGTCGTCCACGTGCCCAACCCCACGGCGGAAGTCTCCTACCTCGCCGTGCGCCCCCACGGAAAGCTCGTCGTGCGTTACCAGTCCGACGTCGTGCGCCAGGCCAGCGCCATGCGTCTCTACGGCCCGCTCCAAATGCAATTCCTGCGCAAAGCTGATATCATCCTGGTCGCTTCGGAGCAGTACGTGGACACCTCGCCCGTGCTGGCGGGTCTGCGCGAACGGTGCGTGGTGGTGCCCCTGGGCATTCTGCCCGAGGAGTTCGCCAACCCCGATCCCGCGCGCGTGGCCGCCTTGCGCGAAAGCTACGGCGGTCCCTTCGTCCTGTTCTCCGGAAGGCATCGTTATTACAAGGGCATCGAGTACCTGGTGCGCGCCGCCAAGGCCATCCACGCGACCGTTGTCGCGGCCGGCGAAGGCCCGGAACGCGCGCGCTGCGAGGCGCTGGCGCGCGAGTCGGGCGCCGACGTGCGGTTCCCCGGCGAGTTGAGCCACGAGGAACTGGTGAACCACCTCCACGCCTGCGAGGTCTTCGCCTTTCCCTCGTGCGAGCGCAGCGAGGCCTACGGCATCTCGATGCTCGAGGCGCATTCCTGCGGCAAGCCGGTCGTGGCCACGCGACTCGGAACGGGGGTGGAGTTCGTGAATCTGGACGGGCAAACGGGGCTGAACGTGCCGCCCAAAGATCCGGCAGCGCTGGCCGAAGCTATCAATGCGATGCTCGACGACGCGCCGCGCCGGCAACAGATGGGCGACTTCGCGCGGCGGCGCATCCAGGCGGAGTTTCACGCGGAGCGCATCGCCCGACGCGAGTTCGAGTTGTATCGGGGCGTATTGGGATGATCAACTGGTACCTCATTTACGCGTATGCCTTGGGCCTGTCGTTTGCCCTGTCCCTGTTTTTGACCTGGCTCGTTCGAAAGATCGCCCTCCGCATGGACTTCCTCGACCATCCCGGCGAGCGCAAAATGCAAACCGTGCCCGTGCCCTTGCTCGGCGGCGTGGCCATCGTGGTGACGTTCTACACCGTCATCTTCGGCCACCTGCTCCTCATCGAGCCCGTGCGCAACCTCGGCTTCGACTGGCTCGAGGACAACGTCCTCTTCTTCCTCGGCGAGAACGTGCTCATCAAGCTCACGGGGCTCTCCCTGGGCGGACTCGTCGTGTTCATGCTCGGCGTCGTCGACGATCGCAGCGCCCTTCGCCCCGAAGTCAAGCTCATCTTCCAAATCATCGCGGCCCTCATCCTCGTGCTCACCGGCATCCACCTCCAAGTCTTCATCGAAAACCAATGGCTTGCCGGTCTTATCACAATCAGTTGGGTCGTCGGCATGATGAACGCCATGAATTTCCTCGACAACATGGACGGACTGTGCGGCGGCATCTCCGTCATCGCCGCCTTCTCGCTGTTCCTCACCGTCATGCCGCGCCAGGAGACCTTCAACTGCGTGCTGCTGATGGTTTTCGCCGGTTCCGTGGCGGGCTTCCTCTTTCACAACCTGCACCCCGCGCGCATCTACATGGGCGACGCCGGCTCGATGTTCTGCGGCTATGTCCTCGCCACTGTACCGCTCCTCGCCACCTTCTACGTCGCGACCACCCCCTCGCGCGTCGCCGTCGTCGCGCCCATCCTCGCGCTCAGCGTGCCCATCTTCGACACCACCAGCGTGATCATTATCCGCTGGCGCAGGGGCGAGTCCATCATGAAAGGCGACAAGCGCCACTTCTCGCACCGGCTCGTCTACCTCGGTATGACCACCCGTCAGGCCGTCGAATTCATCTACCTCGTGGCCGCCGTGTCGGGCCTGGGCGCCGTGTTGCTCCCCCAGGTCAGCGCCCGCGGCACCGTCCTCATCTTCGCGCAGGTCGTCGGCGTTTACATGCTCATCGTCCTGCTGATGAACACCGGAAAGAATCGCGGAGAACTCGAATGAGCAAGAAAAGCGCCGCCGGCCCTCCCCAAGCCGCCTCGAAGCGCCACGCACCCGAAGGCGCATCCCGCGAACTGCCCGCCGGGCTCGAATGGTTCGTGGCCGTCGGACTGGCGCTCGTGATGTTGCTGCGGCCCGTTTGGGACGGTTCCGTGTACGAATACTCGAACCTGTGGTTTCTTTACGGAATCTCTATCCTGTTCGCCGTCTGGAGCGTTGCCTTCCTGATGTCCGGCGGTTCGCTTCGCTTTGTCCGCCATCTCGCCCTGTTTGGAGCCTTCCTCGCCGTCGCCGGCCTGCTCGGCTTCGGCACCATCCATGCCGACCAGACCGGCCGCGCGCTGCAACTCTGGCTCAGTTACCTGATGCTGTTCCTGCTGACTTCCAATGCGCTGCGATCCCGAGCCACCGTCGCCGTCGTGTTCGGCGCCTTTGTCGTCGCCACCTTCGGCGAAGTCGTCTTCTCCTGGGTCCACCACCAGTACATCCTGCCGTACATCCGCCGCCAGATCATGGAACACCCGACGCTCCTCATGAGCTACTTCGGCGCCGCCGCGCTGACCCCCGAACTCGCAAGCCGCCTCAATGCCAACCGTGCTTTTGGTTCGTTCCTGTTCGCCAACGCCCTCGCGGCCTACCACGTCCTCGGCATTCCCTATTTCATCGGCGAACTCGTCAACAGCTACGGCCACTACCGCAGGCTTCCGCGTGAACGCGCCGTCGAACCCGGCACCGCCTCTCCCTATTCCG
>JAVEWL010000396.1:0-5592 GCA_034004565.1 FCB group bacterium
GCTCTATGTAACCCCGAATTCCTATTCGGGGCATTTTGTAGCGCCGACCTGGAGGTGGGGGGAGTAACGAAAAGGCCAAAGACCCCGAATGGGAATTCGGGGTTACATAAAATCGCCCGCCCTCCTGAATTCCGGGAGGGCGGGCGAAGTGCTGAACGCGTTCGAAACTATTGGGGCTGCTGACCGCCCTGGGGCGCCGTCGGCGTGGGCAACTCGATGCCTTGGGGTTCGGCCTGACCCGGCATGACTTCCAGCAGCTCGACTTCGAAGATGAGGGTCGAGTTGGGCGGGATGCCCTGCTGGCCGCGCGGACCGTAGGCGAGTTTCGACGGCACGAAGACTTCCATCTTGCCGCCTTCCTTCATGAGCTGCAGGGCCTCGGTCCAGCCGGGGATGACGCCGCCGACGCTGAACTCGGCCGGCTTGCCATGCTTGTAGGAGCTGTCAAACTCCTTGCCGTTGATGAGCTTGCCGGTGTACTGCACCTTGACGCGGTCGGTGGCGACCGGCGACTTGCCGGTGCCTTCCTGGATGACGCGGTACTGCAGGCCCGAAGTTGTAGTCTTGATGCCTTCCTTCTTCGCGTTTTCCGCGAGGAACGCATCGCCTTCGGCCTGGTTCTTCTCGCCGGCCTTCTGACGCATGGCCGGGAGCGCCATCGACAGGTTCTTCATGATCGTTTCCATTTCGGCGGGATCAAGCGTCGGAGCATTGCCGTTGAGGGCATCGGTGAAGGCCTGCACCAAGGCGGCCTTGTCGATCTCGAGCCCGTCGGCTTCGAGCTGGCTCGCCAGGTTCTTACCCATGTTCGCGCCGATCAGCGTGCTGACCTTGGTCATATCCACTTCGGGCGCGGGCTGCGGGGTCTCAGGGGCGGCCGGCGCGGCCGGCGCGGCGGTGGGGGCGTCCGCCGGGGGGGTGTCTTGCGCGGGGGCGACCTGCGCCGAGGCCACCAGTACTAGTGCGGACAACACGGCGATCCATTTAATCTTCTTCACAATCGGCTCCTTCTGGTTGGCCTTGTTCTCGGCTCCGTTCCTGGACGGAGGCTTCTGCTGTCGGCTCGCGCCCGGATCGGTACGACCACCGCACAAAGCGATACATGATACGCCTCCTATATGTCAGGGGTCAAACGGTCTCCTTTTTGCCGTTCCGAGGCGGCCGGCAATGGAATTCTGAATGATGAATGCTGAATTATGAATGAAGAGAGATTTCCGGGCCGACGCCGTTAGCCTTCCGGTCGCCTGTTTTCATTCATAATTCAGCATTCATCATTCAGAATTCCCACCTTTCCGTGTAGGATAGAGACCGCCACACAACCCAGAATAAGGAATCGCCTCATGCGAGTCTGCCTCATGCGCCACGGCATCGCCATCGACCAAACGGACCCTAACAGCCCGCCCGACCCCGAACGCCACCTTACCCCGAAGGGCCGCGACCGCACGCTGCGGGCCGCGCAAGGGCTGCGAGCCCTGGGCGTTCAGCCGGACTTGTTGCTCACCAGCCCCTACCTGCGCGCCTTGCAGACGGCCGAAATCGTCGCGGGCGTTCTCGGCACGCCCCCGGCCGCGCTTCAGCACACCGACACGCTTCTGCCCGAGGCGAATCCCGCGGAGCTCTATCGGCTTCTTTGCCGGGGCAAGGCTCAGTTCATCCTCTGTTTCGGCCATGCCCCGCACATCGACGAAGCCCTCGCCTTCGGCCTGGGAATTCCCCGGCCCATCACCACCCTCAAGAAGGCCGGCGCCGCCTGCCTGACCCTGGACGGCCCTTTTCCTCCGCGCGGCGGCGTGTTGGAATGGATTCATACCGCCAAATCGTTGCGTATGCTGAAAGGCTGAGCCACCCCCATCGGCGGCGGAAGCCTGTATCCCACCACCGGTCACGAGGGTCAACGCAATGTTCACCGACGCGCAGGTACAGGAATTCCACGAACGCGGCTTCATACTCGGCCCGCAGGTCTACAGCGACGACGAGGCCGATGCCCTCCGCGAGCACATGCTCAAAGTCCTCGAAGGGCGCTCCCAACGCAGGCCCGAACTCAACCGCAACCTCCTCGAGGACACGTCTCCCCGCGTGGTCTACCAGATCGTCAACATCTGGGAAGCCGACGAGCTGTTTCGACGCCACGTTCACCACGAGCCGCTTTGCGCCCTGACGGCCCAACTGATGGGGCATCCCGTGGTGCGGGTATGGCACGATCAGATTCAGTACAAGCCGCCGCGCGTCGGCGGGCCGACCGACTGGCACCAGGATCACCCCTACTGGCCCATCATCCAGCCCCCGGACCTCATCTCCGCGTGGACCGCCCTGGACGATGCGACGGTCGACAACGGCTGCATGTGGATGGTGCCCGGCAGCCACCAGTGGGGCGCGCACAAGGGAGGGACCATCGGCACCGATTCCGATACCTTCGACCCACAGCCCGATCTCGATGCTTTGCCCGAGGGGATTGTCATCGAGAAGGCTCCTTGCGAAGTGCGCAAAGGGCAGGTCATGTTTCACCACTGCCTGACTTGGCACGGAAGCCCCAGCAATCACTCAGAGCGGGGCCGCCCGGCCATCGCCGTCCACTACATGCCCGGCTACACCCGCTTCGAGCCCCAGGGCGTTCACGTCATGGGCCAGCGCGTCACGGTCCAGCCCGGTGAAATACTCGAAGGCGACCACTTCCCCAAGGTTTGGGACCACGGCCCCGTTGGTGTGCCCGCATGAACGCATATCCCCTGACCGAACAGCAAATCGCGTTCTATCGCGAAAACGGCTTCGTCCAACTGCCCGATGTCCTCACCCCGGAGGAACTGGCGGACGTGCGCGCGTCGATGGACGCACTCATCGAGAGCCGCCGCGAGGCCCACGACCGGGAGCGCTCCGACTACTCCAGAATCTTTCTCCAGATGGTGAACCTGTGGCGCAGTGATGACGGCATCCGCCGCTTCGCATTGAACCGAAAACTGGGGGAGATCGCCCGGCAACTCTCGGGCGTGCCGAGGATTCGCCTCTGGCACGATCACGCCCTCGTGAAGATGCCCGGCGACAGCCGCGAAACCCCCTGGCATCAGGACCTCGTCTACTGGCCCATGAACGAAGACGGCGCCCTGTCCTGTTGGATGGCCCTCGACGACGTGGACGAGCAAAACGGCTGCATGCAATTCATTCCCGGCTCACACCGCCTCGGCCGCCTCGAGCCTATCAACCTAGTCGACCCCCAGGACATCTTCGCCCTCGCCGGCACAAGAGAGATCTCGATGGGTCAAGCCGTCGCCGCCCCCATGAACGCCGGCAGTTGCACCTTCCACGACGGGCGAACCTTCCACTTCGCCACCGCTAACCATTCGGACCGCCCGCGCCGCGCCATGGTCGTCATCTACATGGCCGACGGCACCACCTACAACGGCAACCGCCACGTCGTCACCGACGGACAAGGCTTTGAGGTCGGCGCACCCCTGGCAGGAGACCTGTTCCCGATTGTAGGGGAGGGATAGTTCGGCGTGCGACGTTCGACGTTGGGAATAACCTCGTTCCGAAATTGATTTCGGCACGTCGAACGGTTCTTATTCTTCCGGCGGGTTTATGCGGGGGATCTGCGACAGCGCCTTGGTGAGCAAATCGACGATAAGCTGATTCTGGGTTTTGCCCTCGGCGCGGGCGGCCAGGCGGACGGCTTCGTAGACATCGGCAGGGAGGTGGACCGTCATTTTGGCGGTTTCATAGAGGGGGTGATCTTCGGGACGGACCAGGGTGTTGCCTTGCTGCGAAGGAGCCGAAAAGGCTTCGAGCTTTCGACCGGCAGCAGGAGGGGCGTTTTCCCGTTCGGTGGGAAAGGCAATGTGCAGAACCTCGAAGTTGTTCTTTCCCTCATCAATCAATTGTTGAATCCTCCCACGGCCACCCATATGTTGAATGGCGCGTGTGATAGCCGCTTCGGTGATGGCGTAGCCGCTTTGACGAACGAACTCCACTGCCGCCTCGCCGGAAAGGCCCAAGCGGACGGTCTCTACAACGCGCTCGTGTTTGGCTGGATTTTTTGAGGACATAGGCACAAATTGTTGAGTGGCATGCTGTTCCGTTTGATACATTATAGTAATGTATTGACAAACATGCAAGTCGAGTACAAAAATTTCCGCAACTTTTACACTCCGAATGCCGGTTCAAATGGGGGAAGCATGCTTCAAAAAGCATTCAGGCCGGTTGTGCTGCTGGTGGCGGCCGTGCTGGCGGGGTGCGGCCCCGGCTACGAGAACGTTGCCAATCTCGGCTCTCCCGGCACGGCCGTCGTATGATTTGGCGACAGCATTACCCGCGGCTACGGTGCGGCGCCGGGTCAGGAGTACCCCTCTCAACTGTCTGCGCTACTAGGCGTTCCGGTGACTAACGCCGGCCGCGACGGCGACACGACCGCCTCCGCCCTTGCGCGCATCAACGAGGATGTTCTGGTCCACCATCCTCGCCTGGTGATCGTCGAATTGGGCGGGAACGACCGCCTGAACAAGCTTCCGCCGGCGCAGACCGTTGCCAACCTCGACCGCATCGTCCAGGCCTGTCAGGGCGCTGGCGCGATGGTGGTGCTGGTCCACGCGAAATTCGGCATCTGGAGCGATCCCTACTGGGACGGCTTCGAGAAGATCTCGAAAGAGCGGGGCGTGCTTATCGTCAAGAAAGTTCTGAGCGGCATCCTGGCCAACCCGAAGTACATGTACGATCAGATCCACCCGAACACGGCCGGGTACGGCATGGTGGCCAAGCGCGTGGCGGAGGTGGTTAGGCCCCTGCTCGAGGCGGCGGATGCCGAGCGCGCGGAGGCCGCCGGCGCCGGATCATAAAAATTCCTTGAAATCTGTGCAAAAGGCCCCGGCGTTGGGCTAGAATCTATACGTCGGGACGATACGTAAGGTCCCTGCAAACGGCAGTGCGGCATAGAACGGAATCAGCGGAGGTATAACGGATTATGCAATTAACAGTATCCGCTCGCCACATGGAACTCACCGATGCCTTGAAAAGCCACGTCGAGACCCGCCTGGAGAAGATCCGCGGACACTTCGATCGGGTAATCGATGCGGAAGTGGTTCTTGGCGTCGAAAAGCACCGCCACATCGCGGAAGTTATCCTGCACGCCAACAACGTGCGCATGCACAGCAAAGAAGAGTCGCCGGACATGTATCAGTCCATTGATGCGGCCGTCGACAAACTCCACAAACAGATTCACAAGTTCAAGGAACGCGGCCGCTACATGCCGCTCAAGATCGTCCAGGCCGAACTCCTGGCCCAGGACACGGAAGCGCCCGAGCCTGTTGCGGCCGGGGCCAACGGAACCGAACAGGCCGAAGCGAAGCGCGTTGTCACCGAGAAGCTCGTCATGAAACCCATGACCGTTGGCGAGGCGATTCTTCAACTCGACCTCCTCCATGACCCCTTCCTCGTGTTCATGAACGCCGAGAGCCAGCAGGTCAATGTGGTCTATTCGAAAGAGGACGGATCCTACGCGGTGGTCGAGCCGCAGTATTAAGTTGGAGCGGGGGCGGCGCGTCCGCGCCGCCCTTTTTCATAATTTAACGGGGAGCCCAAGTAGTCTGGAGTACGCATGGATACGCG
>JAVEWL010000397.1:0-5579 GCA_034004565.1 FCB group bacterium
GAGGGGCAGATCAATCCTCCCATCCTTCCCATGGCTCCCATAACTCCCATCTTGCGGAAGCCCTCACCCCGCCCCTCTCCCAGAGGGAGAGGGAGGAAAACAACCTCTCCAACACTACAGGCGGAATGTCGCCAGTTCATCGCCACCCTCAGTGTCTTCACCCTCCACAACTTCCGTCTCCGGATCCACCGTCCGCTCGAACTGCGTGCCGCCGAGCAATCCACGCCAATCCGCCTCGAGGTTTTGCTCAAGGACCGACAGGAACCCCACAAACCCCTTCACCGCATCGCGCGGCGTCATGAAGAACTCGCTTCCCAACGTATTCGTGCAATGCTCCATGAAACCCACCAGTGCATCATCAGGCACAAGCCAATTCGACGCTTCGCCCAGCGCAAACACGTCGCGGATGTTGTGCAGCAGAACGAACATATCCTCCAACGTAAGGTTCGGCAGCCGAATCACCGGCCCGGAAAAGTCCTTCAAGCCGCCCACCGCAAAAGTATTCTCCGCGAGCCGGCTGCGCAGGGCCTCGTAACTGTGCAGGCCGCGGCGCTTGTCGTCGAGGAAGGCATCCGTACCCGCGAAGACAAAACCGATGTGCGACACGTTGCCCTGGAGGCAGTCGTTGAGGATGCGGAGTACTACCTCGTAGTTGGCGTTGCGCGCCTGCGAGTTGTTGAGCCGGTGCGACAGCACGCCCATCTCGTCGAGGTTCACCAGCAGCCCCGCGTAGCCCGCCATGCGCACGAAGGCCGCCAGCAGCTTCAGATAGTCGTAGACATCCGCATCGTCAACGATCGACCGGACGCCCAAATCCTGCCGGGCCTCGGTCTTCGTGCCGTACTCGCCGCGCAGCCAGCGCAGCGCCGACGCCATCAGTTGATCGTCGTGCTTCTGGAAGCCCTCGAGGTATTTCGCCAGCACGGCCGCGAAATCGTAGCCGCTCACAAACTCCTGCAACGGCTTCAATCGCTCGTGAATCGCCCGCGCCACCTCGGCATCGTCCGCGCCGTTTTGCCGCGCCTGGTAGTCCACGTCCGACACCCACAACTCCACCAGGCTCGCCAAGGCACCGCCTTCCGGCTTCGAGCGAATGGCCATGTTGCGCATCAGCTCGGAATAGAGGCTGCGCGACTGCCCGCCCGTGGCGTGGAGCCGGCGGTCCGGCGTGATGTCCGCCTGGAGAACCACGTAGCGCTTTTCCAGGGCCACCATGCGAACAAGGTTCAGGAAGAAACTCTTGCCCGCGCCGAACCGGCCGATGATGAAGCGGACCGTGGCGCTGCCCTGGTGGATCTTCTCGAGGTCGTCCAGGATGGCGCCCACCTCGTCCCTGCGGCCCACCTGGATGTGCCGCAACCCCACGCGCGGCACCACGCCCGCCCGCAGGCTTTGCAGGATCGCCGATTTCTCGCGCGGCTTGATGTTTTTCGAGGGTGTCATGCGGCCTCCAATAGTTCCACCTGAATCACGTACGGGTCGCCCTCTTCAATGAGGAAGTCGCCGTAGAGTTCGTCGGTCCAGGAATTGATAACCTCCATCATCGCGGCCGGCATCAACCCGTGCCGCCGCGCCAACGCGTTGAAATCGTCCGTGCTCCACTCCCTGCGAGTAATTAGTTCCGTCAGCGCGGGGTGGTAGCGGAAATCTAGACCTTCGTACTCCTCGCTTGGCTCTGCATTTTCGACAAGTTCGGTCGGAAGCGAATCCTCTGGCTCGAAAGAGGGCGGCTCCGTTTGAGCTTCCTCTTCCGCCTGATCTTTCAGGTTGTCCATCGCATTGCCAATCATCTCGGCTACACTGGCCGTCTCGCCGAGGATGCGATTGATAAGTTCCCGGTTAAGCGCTACACGAGGTCTAGTTGGAAGAATCTCCTCATGCACTGAACTTAGAAACGATTGATGGTCTTCCTCGTGAACCTGATCTTGAGACGGCTCTCTGCTTTCTCTAGACTCGGCATACGGTTTTGCCACGGTCAGCCCAAACAAACGGTAGGCATTTTCTAGAGCATCGCGCTCTGCATTGGACACGACCCCGTCTGCGGCTGCCACATCGGCCAGAAACATCAGCAACAGATCACGCTGCCGAGGCGCAATGGCGGCAAGGTTGCGGAATGTTGGCGCTGCTTGAACCAATACGTCTCGATACGCTTCGAGCCTCTTTACTTCGTCTTGGCTCAAATTGAAGTAACCACGGACAGCCGACAGCGCCCGCCTTGTTTCTTTGGCATCCAAGCAACCATCGGTCCGTGCGATCGCCAAACCTAGTTCCAGCATCAAGGCGGCGGTTACAAAGTTGCATCCCTGGCCAGAAAGAGTGAAGGAAACTGAAGGTATAACGGCTACCTTTTCATTCCATTCAAAGCTCCGCCGTAGCATGTAGCAGTCGGGCACTAGAGCCAATCCGGCAGATTGCGCTGCTCTTGAAAGATCCAGGCTTTGCTGCAATGTGAGTCTTGGGCTCTCGCTCATATCCATTAGGTGGGCAAGGGCACCTACTGGAACCAAAGGAAGTCCATCTTTCTGAACGTGCTTTGACACGAGCATGTCCCAATGCTCTCTGTTCAGGCTTTCCTTTGTTCTTGTCTCAGCTTTGTTTGGGTCAGGTTCAACAGGGGAGGTTGCAGCATTATACGTATTGTCTTGAGAAGAAGGCGCACTATCTTCCTGCGACGAAAGCTCAACCCCTTGGGTGATTTCGAACCGCACTTCTCTTGACACTTGCGTATCTGGATCTGCGAGGCAATTCCTTCCTACTGGAGTCGGTTGACTTGGGACGATAAGAGCCTCGTCGGGTTCTCCTTCGAGGCGACGAAGAAGGTTGTGCAGTTTAATGGCGGGAAGCCCGAGGGTCTCATACGCATTCTCAAGAGCCCTGCGCTCCGATTTGTCTATGACGCCATCCACCGCAGCTACGCCGACTATGAACTGCCCCAAGGCCTCTCTTTGCTTGGGCTCAAAAGCGGATTGCACGAAGCCGGTGAGGCTACGGAAAGTCGGCGGTTTTCGGATCAGAATCTCTCTATACGCTTCCAATTTTCGAGCATCGCCCCGATTGAGCTTGAACTGGCTCTTGATGCCAAGTGAAACGTGAATAACCTCCTCTCGATCAATCTTCCCATCGGCGGCAGCCATGGTCATGCCAATCGCGAGCATTAGCGCGGCAGCCCTGAAATACCCTTCCTGACCTGGTTCAGATTCTTTATCCAAAGACTGGATGGCTACCAACTCGTCCCAATCGTAACAACGCCGAAGGATCCATGGGTCAGGCACAATGGCAAAACCCATATCCTTTGCCGTTTCGACAAGATCCATACTCTGCTTTACGCTTAGCTTCGAACGCTGTGGAATAGCTGCAATTCTTGCCAGTTCTCCCACGGTTACAAAAACAAACCCGTCCTCCTTAGCATGTTCCGTTATCACTGTTTCCCAACGGGGCTTGTCTGGGTGTTCCACCTCCGCCTTTAGCGCTTGCGGCAAGGCCTTGAACGCCTCGCGAGTTAGCTTGCCTTGTCCCTTGACAAGCTCGGAGGAGAACGGTTTCAGTTCCGTGATGCACTCCGTCCAGATTTGCACTAAGGGTGTGAACTGGACCTGCATACCAAGAGGATTCGGAAGGCGCAGTCGTTCGAACCGACGCTCAGCGTAAGGTTCGAGAAGACATGGACTAGCGGGTCGATACTCGACATATCGGTCAAGGATCCCAGAGGTTCTCATGCCCTCGCCGAACTTCTCTTGATACTTCTTCCTGAACAACTCGTAGAACTGCTCGCCGGCGCGCTTGATGACCACGCTCTTTGGCGAGCGCATATCCTGCTTCGCCACGGCGAACGCCAGCTTCGCGGGCAACGGCCGTCCGTGCGTCGAAACCCACGCCAGCGCCACCGCCAACGCATCCTCGTTCAACTCCGGCAGCGCATCGAGAAACACCCAGCGGAACCATTCCTCCGGAAGCTTTGCCACACCCTTTCGCGCCAGGACATACGCTATGAAATTCGACAGGTAAGAGAAGAAGGAACCCGAACCGCGGTACGCGCTCAGCAGGCGGAGCGTCTCCTTCAGGGCCGGCTGCACGTCAGCGCCATCCACAAGCACCCGCCGCTCCAACCCGTAGAAGTACACGAAGGCGTACCCGATGTCGTGGAGCGGAGCCTTGCGCCCGCTCGCCAGCCACGCCAGGTAATTCGCCCGTTGATCGGGCGTCATGCGCCCATACTGGGGCCAATACCCAAGGCTGCCCTTGGGCTCCTCGACGGGACGCCCCACGGGCAGCGAAATATCAATGCACGAAGCCTCGGACGCGGGGCCCTTGGACCAATAGAGCATCCCTTCGGGAATCGTATAACCCGCCACTATCAGACTCTTGCCCGGCTCGGCCCAGAACAAATCGTTCTTGAGCAACGGAGGCCGCCAAGAGGGCGCAGTCTGAACTGGGTGAACTTCAAACGAAACACGAGAGGGATTCGGGTCGGACAAAGAGGGTTGCTGATAACGAGTTCGCTTCCTCTTCGCTGAATTCGACAACTTCAACAAGAGGATAAACACCCCAAGACCGACGAGCAATTGCCACCCGCACATGCGCTTCCCCCGGAAGCCCAAACCGGCGCTTCGTGTCCGCCAATGCCGTCAACGCCACTCGTTCAGCACAACAGCGCCAGCAATTGTACAGAATAGCCTCTTTGCGGCAAAAGGGTGTTCTTGCACTCTGACGAGGGCCGGCGTCTGCCCGTTATGCACGACCGCCCTTCGTGCGCGCGGCGAACTGACAGAAGAAGCTTCGAAAAAGGCGGAAAGAGCTTGAAAGGAAAGCGGCTCACACGAAAGCTAGAGCGCCTGACAAAACAGGAACGAAGCCTGGATACCCGCATGCGCGGGAATGACAGAGGAGGCAGCCCGGTTTGGAAGACACATTTTAGCGGGCGCTCTAATGCTCACATTTGCCACGTGGGCGGAGGGTAGCCGAGACTAAAGAAAAGGGCCTACGGCGCATTGCCGTAAGCCCTTGGAATATCTGGCTCCCCGAGTTGGACTCGAACCAACGACCCTGCGGTTAACAGCCGCATGCTCTACCAGCTGAGCTATCGGGGAACGATGTGTCAGCGGCGGAGAATGTAGCACGACCCGTGAAGCGTTTTCAAGCGGAATGGCCTGTCAAGGTTTATCCCCCTTCCGGCATTTGCTAGAATGTCCCGAATCAGGGGGTATTACATCTGATGCAAGTGGATTTCGTTATTCCGGTCTACAACGAACGGGACACACTCGGTACGCTGACGGCGGGCATCCTCGAGCACGCCGCGCCGCATACGGTCCGGATCATCTTCGTCGACGACGGCAGCAACGACGGCTCGGCCGACGTGTTGCGTACTCTCGCGGAGGCTCATCCGGAGGTCGAAGCCGTGCGCTTCCGCCGCAATTTCGGCAAGGCGGCGGGTCTTGCGGCCGGTTTCGCGCGCGCCGGGGGCGATGTCGTCTTCACCATGGACGCCGACCTACAGGACGACCCGGCGGAGATTCCGCATTTCCTCGCGAAGCTTGAAGAGGGCTTCGATATCGTCGTCGGCTGGAAAGAAAAATGTCACG